>NZ_JAGHWV010000025.1:1338-6603 GCF_017746095.1 Xanthomonas sp. D-109 | reverse complement strand
GGCCTGGCGGTTGAGCTCGGCATAGGACAGCACCTGTTCCTCGAAGCGCAGCGCCGGCGCGTCGGGCGTACGGGCGGCACTGCGCTCGAACGGCTCGTGCAGGCACAGGTGCTCGGAGTAGGGGGCCGCCGTGTCGTTCCAGTCCACCACCATCCGCCGGCGCTCGTCGGGCGGCAGCACATCCAGTCCACCCAATGGCCGTGTGGGTGATACAGCCAGGGCCTCTGTCAACGACGTCAATGCGGTCTGCAGCATCGCGCAGACCAAGGCCGGATCCACACCAGCGGTGGATTGCACGGCCAGCAAGAAGTCGTCGCCGAGGTCATCGACATTCAGCACGAGCGGATAGTTGGTGCGCTCCTCGCTGCGGATCTCTTGGATCTGGTCTAGGAGCGCGTGATCCCGGTCGTCCGGCGTGGCGTCGATGCCATGCCGATAATTGAGAATTGCCGTGAACAGCGGTGCCTGCGGAGGAAGCAGCGCACAGCGTTGTGCCAGTGCCAGCGACGCTTGCTCATGGCCGATCAGTTCAGTGAGTCGGCGATGGGTTTCGCGTACGCCTTCGGCAGCGCCTGTGTCATCAGCGGGTACGAGCAACGGCAAGGTATTGATGAATGGACCGAAGATGCGATCTGCGGACTCACCACTGGCCAAACGACCGAACAGGACTGTGCCGAACACTGCATCTGTGCGTCCGGAGGCGCGTGCAATCACTTGTCCCCAGGCCACGTGCAGCATACTTGCGGCGTTGACGCCGAGTCGACGTGCCTGCTGCCTTATGCAAGACGAAAGGGCAGAGGGGAGTCGGATCCGAGCTTCGCTGACGCTCGTGCCGTCGCCATGCACATCACGCAGCCCGAACGGCGTGGTGGGCTCTTCAACGTCCGCAAGCATGCTGCGGAAGAACCGCTCTTGGCTTTCCGCATCGCCGGCACGCCGCGCGCGCATGACAGCAAGCTTGAATGGCAGTGGAAACGGCAGTTCCGCCTCCCGGCCTTGGATATGTGCAAGGATCTCGTGATCCAGCAACTGCGCGGTGGTGACATCGTCGATGACATGATGCACCAGGCGCATGGCCAACCATTCGCCAGTAGCTACATCACGGGCGGCATACAAACGGATGAGGGGCGCCTGCCCAAGATCCAGGCGTTTCCGTCGAGGATCGATGCATGCGACCATCCGCTCCTCGAATTCGCCATGGCCATCGCCAACATCGATGGTCTCGACATGGAGCGGAGCTTCGCGCCAGACGACCTGCACGGGTTCGCTCAGTCCTTCCCATACAATCCCGGTACGCAATGCATCGTGACGCGAGATAACTGTCGACAATGCAACGGCATAGGCATCGAGCGCTGCGCGATCGCGGAAACGCATCAAATTCCACATCAGGTACGGGTCGCTCTCCCGTTCCATCATGTGATGGAACAGCAGGCCCTCCTGCAGATGGGTGAGGGGATAGACGTCCTGCAGGTTGCGTGCACCGCCTGGCACACCTTGCACGATCCTGTCTATCTCGTCCTGGGTGAGCTTCACCAACGGCAGAATGTCGGGCGTGATGCGTTCTGTGCCTTCGGCAATCGGCCCTGGCACGAACGACATGTCCTCCGCGCCGCTGGTCAACGTGGTCGCAAGCTGCGAAAGTACGGGCGTGCGGAATAGATTCAACACGTTCGCCCGCACCCCCTTGCCGCGCAACTGCTCGATGACGCGGATGGCGAGCAGGGAATGTCCGCCGAGTTCGAAGAAGTGATCGTGACGGCCGACCTCACGAACGCCGAGCACCTCGCTCCAGATGGCCGCGATCGCGGTTTCCGTTGGCCCGACCGGTGACTCGTATGCACGGTCGGTGAGCGGCGCGGCGTCCGGGGCGGGCAGGGACTTGCGGTCCAGCTTGCCGTTGCTCGTCACCGGCATGGCATCCACCCGCACATAGGCCGACGGCACCATGTAATCAGGAAGCCGGGTCGCAAGTTCGGCCGCCAACGAAGAGGCAACCACATCGCTGTCGGCGGCGTAGTAGGCGACTAGGCGCCGGTCCCCGGGCACGTCCTCGCGTACGAGAACCACCGCCTCACGTACCCCCGGGCAAGTACCAAGCTGCGCTTCGATCTCGCCCAATTCGATACGCAATCCGCGAAGCTTCACCTGGAAATCGTTGCGTCCGACGAATTCGATGTTGCCATCCGCACGGAAGCGGGCGAGGTCGCCTGTTCGGTACAAGCGATCGCCCGCCAGGAAGGGATTCGCGACGAAGCGCTCGGCCGTCAGCTCGGGGCGGTTGAAGTAGCCGCGTGCGACGCCGACGCCGCCAATGCACAGCTCGCCAACCACACCAATGGCTGCAGGCTCGTTGTGGCCGTCCAAGATGTAGGCGAACGTGTTGTCGATCGGCCGGCCGATCGGCACGGCCTGACCTTCGACGAAGGGTCGCGGGCAGCTCCAGGCGGTGACGTCGATCGTGGCTTCGGTTGGCCCATAGAGGTTATGCAGCGCTGCCTCTTCGAAGGCAGCGACGAAGCGTCGTGCCAGAGTGGACGGCAATTCTTCTCCGCTGCAAAACACGTTACGCAGGCTTATACAGGTGCGCGCCCGCTTGTTTTCGAGAAACAGCTGCAGCATCGAAGGAACAAAATGGATGGTAGCCGCACCGTGTGCCTGGATCAGGTCGACGAGATAATCGGGGTCCCGATGTCCCTCCGGCCGTGCGACGACAAGGGGCGCGCCGTGGATCAGGGTGCCGAAGATCTCCCACACCGAAACATCAAAGGTAAAGGGGGTCTTCTGTATCGCGATGTCTTCTTGCCCGAGACCGTAGGCGTTGCGCATCCAGAGCAGTCGATTGATCAGCGAGTGGTGCTCGATCATCGCCCCCTTTGGCCTGCCGGTGGAACCGGATGTATAGATCATGTAGGCGACGCAGCGCCCATCCAGGCCAACTTCGGCGATCGGCAGGTCGCTATCGTCTGCACTGGCCCAATCCATCGCATCGCCGAGAAGGTCGATGATCGGCATCTTCGCGTTTGCCGCCATCGCGTGGGCCGCCTCGATCAACGGGCGGGCAACTTGGTGCGTAAGCACCACCATCGGGTCTGCGTCCTCGAGCATGAATGCAAGGCGTTCAACCGGATAGGATGGCTCCATGGGGACGTACGCGCCGCCGGCCTTCACGATGGCGAGCAAGCCGATGTACATTTCAAAGGAGCGTTCGACGCAGATCGCCACGCGAAGACCCGGTCTCACACCCAGCGACCGCAGGTGGCGAGCGAGCCGGTTCGCCTCCCGGTTGAGTTCACCGTACGAGCGTGACTGCGCCTCGAAATGCAAAGCCACCGCATCCGGCGCCTCCGCGACCCGATCCTCGAAAATCTGGTGGATGCAACGCTCTGCAGGATAGGGGACGACGGTATCGTTCCATTCGACTACAAGGCGATGGCGCTCTTCCGTAGGCAGCATGCGCAACGCTTCGATGCCCCGGCTGGAATCGCTTGCCACTTCGACGAGGATTTGACGAAGGTAATTGGCGAACCGCTGTGCGGTGGACGTATCGAATAGGGCAGTCGCATAATTGAGCGTGCCTTTTAGAACATCTTCAGATTCGCGCATATCCAGCGCAAGGTCGAACCGAGCGAACGGCTCGGATTGCTCCAACGGCTTGATGATCGCTTCGTCCAGCGAGAACTCCGCGCGTTCCATGTTCTGCCAAGAGAACATCACCTGGAAGATCGGCGAGTAGGACAAGCTGCGTGGCGGATTGACGATTTCTACGATCTGCTCGAATGGGAGACTCTGCTGCTCCTGCGCGGCAATCGTTGTCGCCCGTATCCGTTCCAAAAGCATTGCGATACTGGGATCACCGGAAAGATCAATGCGGAGAGCAAGCGTATTGACGAAGAAGCCGACCATCCCTTCTAGGTCGTGTCGCGGCCGATTAGCCACCGGCGTGCCGATCACCAAGTCCTGCTGGCCCGACAATCGCGCCAGCACGATGGCCCAGGCCGCCAGCACGGTCATGTACAGCGTGGTGCCGCAGCGGCGGCTCAGCGACTTCAGTTCGGCCGTGGTCTGCGCATCGATCTCAAGGGCCACCGTATCGCCCGCGAATGCCTGCACCGCCGGACGCTGACGATCCGTGGGAAGCTCCAGCAATGCCGGCGCGCCTGCCAGTTGCTCCCGCCAGTAAGCGGCCTGTTCGGAAAGCGTCTCGTTCGATAGCCAACGCCGCTGCCAAACGGCGTAGTCCACATAGCGGATCGGCAGGGTGGGCAATGAGGCAGGCGTCCCCCGTGCGAATCCTGCATATAGCGCGCTCAGTTCTCGGATCAGGATCGTATTGGACCAGCCGTCGGAGACGATATGGTGGACCACGATCGACAACACCCAACGCTCGTCGCCGCAGCGGATCAGGCGGCCACGCACCAGCGGGGCACGGCTCAGGTTGAACGGGGCGCTCGCTTCGCAATCGAGCAACGCAGCGACGGCGTCCGCCTGATCGTGCACTTCACGCAAGTCATCGAATGCGAGCGGGAAGGGCGTATCGGGTGATGCGATCCGCTGGATGGGGTCGCCATCGATAGTCATGAAGCAGGTGCGCAATGACTCGTGGCGGACGACCAGTGCATCCAGCGCACGTTGCAGCGCCAGGGAGTCGAGGCGGCCGCGCAGTTCCATCGCTGCAGGAATGTTGTAGGCCGCGCTGAGCCCCTCCATCTGCGCCAAAAACCACAGGCGCTGCTGCGCAAACGAGAGCGGAAAATCCTGCTCCGCCTCCAGCCGTACGATCGGTTCCAACGCGCTTGTCTTATGTACTGCCATACCACCCGCGAACCCAGCAAGGGTGGGGCATGTGAAAACATTGGCGAGTGGCACCGCAACCGACAGCTCACGCTGGATGGTGGACAGCATTCGCACGGCGAGCAGGGAGTGTCCCCCGAGTTCGAAGAAGTTGTCGTGCCTGCCGACGCGCTCCACGCCCAGGATCTCCGACCAGATCCGGGCGATCACGTCCTCCACTTCGCCCACTGGTGCCTCATAAGGGCGGCTCAGGTACGCGCCGCCGTCCGGGGCTGGCAGCGCCTTGCGGTCCAGCTTGCCGTTGGCCGTCACCGGCATCGCCTCCAGCGGCAGATAGGCCGTGGGGACCATGTACTCCGGCAACCGCGCCGTCAGGCGCGCCAGCAGCCCATCCACCGTCACCTGCGCGCCCGGCTCGCAGGTGTAGTACGCCACCAGGCGTTTGTTGCCCGGCACGTCCTCCCGCGCCAGCAC
>NZ_JAGHWV010000025.1:0-1305 GCF_017746095.1 Xanthomonas sp. D-109 | reverse complement strand
ATCTTCACCTGGAAATCGTTGCGGCCGATGAACTCGATGTTGCCGTCGGCATAGAACCGCGCCAGGTCCCCGGTGCAGTACAGCGGACCGGGAATGTCCTGCGCGGGGCCCGCGATGAACCGCTCGGCAGTCAGCTGCGCATCGGTATAGCCCTGCGCCAGGCAGGGACCGGCGATATACAGATTGCCGATCACGCCCACCGGCACCGGTTGCAGGTGCCGGTCCAGAATGTAGTAGCGGGCATTGCGGATCGGGCGCCCGTACGGAATGCTGCGCCACGCCGGATCCAGCGCATGTACGTCGTAGGCGTTGGACCAGATCGTCGCTTCGGTCGCGCCGCCCAATGCAACGAACTGCGCGTTCGGGCAGCGCGCCGCGATTGCGGCCGGCAACGACAGCGGAATCCAATCGCCGCTGTTGAACACCAGCCGCAACGCGGGATTGCGGTGTTCGCGCTGCTCCAGAAACGGCGTCAGCAACTGCAATGCCGCCGGCGCCGAATCCCAGAACGTGACTCGCTCGTCCAGGAGGGCATCGGTCAGTCGTTCCGGATCGGCCAGCATCGCCTGACTGGCCAGCCAGATCGTGCCGCCGGCGGCCAGGATGCCGAAAATGTCGTACACCGACAGGTCGAAGCTGATCGAGGTGACGAACAATAGGCAATCGTGCGCATCGACGGCATAGGTCTCGTTGACCCATTCGATCAGATTGATTGCCGGCGCATGGGCGACCATGATGCCCTTGGGCTTGCCGGTGGAACCGGAGGTGTAGATCACATAGGCCAGTTGGTGGCTGTCCAAGCCGATCTGCGCCACCGGCAGGTCGAGGCCGGGTTGCTCGGCCCAGCCAGGGGCATCGGCGACAAGATCGACGATGGCCGGCGGGGCTGTCGAGAGCGATGCGACTGCCGCATCGAGCACTGTCCGCGCAGCAGCATGGGTGAGCGCCACCTGCGGGTGCGCGTCGGCGAGCATGAACGCCAGGCGCTCGGCAGGGTAGGCCGGATCGAGCGGGATATAAGTGCCCCCCGCCTTGAGGATGGCCAGCAGCCCCACGACCATCTCCACGGCACGCTCGACGCAAATGGCCACGCGCACACCCGGAGCCACGCCCAGGCCGCGCAGGTGACGGGCCAACTGATTGGCCTGGCGGTTGAGCTCGGCATAGGACAGCACCTGTTCCTCGAAGCGCAGCGCCGGCGCGTCGGGCGTACGGGCGGCACTGCGCTCGAACGGCTCGTGCAGGCACAGATGCTCGGAGTAGGGGGCCGCCGTGTCGTTCCAGTCCACCACCATCCGCCGGCGC
>NZ_JAGHWV010000024.1:38876-62633 GCF_017746095.1 Xanthomonas sp. D-109 | reverse complement strand
GGGGTGAAGCCGCCGCGTTCCCGCCGTCCGGCGTCGCCCCAGGCGGCGCCCGCGCGTCCGCGCCCGCCGGCGCGCGACGCCACGCCGGCCGCGCCGCGGCACGGCCTGGCCCGCACCCTGTCCAAGCTGGGCCTGTGCTCGCGCACCGAGGCCGCGCGCTGGATCGCCGCCGGGCGTGTCGCCGTCGACGGACGCATCGTCACCGATCCCGAATTCCCGATCCTGCAGGGCCGCCACCGGCTGGCCCTGGATGGCGCGCCACTGGCCGATACCAAGCGCCTGTACCTGATGCTCAACAAGCCGCGCGGGCTGGTCACCAGCGCGCAGGACGAACGCGGCCGCGACACCGTCTACCGCTGTTTCGATGGCGCCGGCCTGCCGTGGCTGGCCCCGGTCGGGCGCCTGGACAAGGCCAGCGAGGGCCTGCTGCTGTTCAGCAACGACCCGCAGTGGGCGGCGCGGGTCACCGATCCGGTCAGCGGTCCGGACAAGACCTATCACGTGCAGGTGGATGCGATCCCCGACGCGGCGCTGCTGGCGCGGATGTGCGCCGGCGTGGTTGCCGAGGGCGAAGCGCTGCGGGCCAAGCAGGTGCGCCTGCTGCGCCAGGGCGAACGCCATGCCTGGCTGGAAGTGGTGCTGGACGAAGGCCGCAACCGGCAGATCCGGCGGCTGCTCGCCGCGCTGGGCCTGGACGTGCTGCGGCTGGTGCGGGTGGCGATCGGCGAGCTGGCGCTGGGCGAGCTGGGCAAGGGCGCGTGGCGCGAACTCAGCGCCGCCGAAGTCACGGCGTTGGCGCCGGCGGCGGACGCCAGCGCGCCAGCCGCGCGCTGAGCAGGGCGGCGACCACCTCACGGGCGCGCGCGTCCTGCGGCCCGCGTGCATCGTGGTGGCGGCCCTTGGCGTGATTGCAGCCGGCACAGGCCAGCGCCAGGTTGCGCGCATCGTTGGGGTCTTCGCCGACCTGGGCGCACAGCGACGCGGCGACGCGGCGCCCGAACCAGGCCTGCGGCACTACGTGTTCCAGCGTGCTGTGCCCGAGCGGTTCGCCGTCAGCGCGCAGGCGCAGGCGCCGGCGGCAATGCAGGCAGCGGGTCTCCCAGCCGTCCTCCAGCGCTTGCGCCTGGGCGTCGGTCTGCGCCGCCAGCAACAGCCGTTGGCGCAGCGCCGTGCGCATGATCAGGCGGGGATGACCTTCAACTCGCGGCCGATGCGGACGAACGCGTCGATCGCCCGGTCCAGTTGGGCGCGGGTGTGCGCGGCGCTGATCTGGGTGCGGATCCGCGCCTGGCCCTTGGGTACCACCGGGAAGAAGAAGCCGATGGCGTAGATGCCTTCCTCCAGCAGCCGTTCGGCGAAGCGCTGCGCCAGCGGCGCGTCGTACAGCATCACCGGGCAGATCGGGTGGGTGCCGGGCTTGATGTCGAATCCGGCGGCGGCCATGCGCTCGCGGAAGTAGGCGGTGTTCTCGACCAGCCGCGCGCGCAGGTCGTCGGCGGCGTCGAGCATCGCGAAGGCCTTGCTCCCGGCGGCGACCACGTGCGGCGGCAGCGAGTTGGAGAACAGGTAGGGCCGCGAGCGCTGGCGCAGCAGTTCGATCACTTCGCGGCGGCCGGTGGTGAAGCCGCCCAGCGCGCCGCCCATGGCCTTGCCCAGGGTGCCGGTGAAGATGTCGATCCGGTCCAGCACGCCCTTGACCTCGGCCGAGCCGCGGCCGCTGGCGCCGAGGAAGCCGGTGGCATGGCATTCGTCGATGTGCACCAGCGCGTTGTACTTCTTCGCCAGCGCGGTGATCTCGTCCAGCGGAGCGATGAAACCGTCCATCGAGAACACGCCGTCGCTGGTGATCAGCTTGGTCTTGCAGCCGGCGGCGTCGGCCGCCTGCAGCTGCGCTTCCAGGTCGGCCATGTCGCAGTTGGCGTAGCGGAAGCGCTTGGCCTTGCACAGGCGCACCCCGTCGATGATCGAGGCGTGGTTGAGCGCGTCGGAGATGATCGCGTCCTGCTCGCCCAGCAGCGGTTCGAACAGGCCACCGTTGGCGTCGAAGCAGGCGGCGTAGAGGATGGTGTCCTCGGTGCCGAAGAACGCGGCGATCTGCGCCTCCAGTTGCTTGTGCAGGTCCTGGGTGCCGCAGATGAAGCGCACCGAGGCCATGCCGAAGCCGTGCGTGTCCAGCGCGTCCTTGGCGGCCTGGATCAGTTCGGGATGATCGGCCAGGCCCAGGTAGTTGTTGGCGCAGAAATTGAGCACGCGGCGGCCGTCGGCGAGGACGATTTCCGCTGCCTGCGGGCCGACGATGATACGCTCGGACTTGAACAGGCCCTGGGCGCGGATCGCGTCCAGTTCCTCGGCGTAGTGCTGGGTGAGGCGGGAGTCGGTCATGACGGGCACGCGCGGCGGAAAGAAGTGGCGATTTTACCGCGGTGCCCGCAGGCGTCGGTGTCGTCATGCGCAAATGGCATGAGCCGCTGCCCGGAAGTCATTTCACCCGTCGCCTGCCGCTGCGCAGCATGCGTCATGGTCCGCGGCGGGCATTGGCCGCGGCGTTTACCTGTGGGTTTCCCGGAGAACCGTCCATGTCCAGCCTTCCGTCGCGCCGCTGGCGCCTGCTCCTTGCGCTCGCGTTGTGCGCGCTCGCCGGGGCCGCGGCCGCCGCCGAGACGCAACTGCTCAACGTGTCCTACGATCCCACCCGCGAGCTGTACCGGGACTACAACGCCGCCTTCGCCAAGCACTGGGCGCAACTGCATCCCGGCGAGCAGGTGGCGGTGGAGACCTCGCACGGCGGCTCCGGCAAGCAGGCGCGCGCGGTGATCGACGGCGTCGAGGCCGACGTGGTGACGCTGGCGCTGGCCTACGACGTCGATGCGATCGCCGCCAAGAGCAAGCTGATCGATGCGAACTGGGCCACGCGGCTGCCCGACAACAGCGCGCCGTATACCTCCACCATCGTGTTCCTGGTGCGCAAGGGCAATCCGAAAGGCATCAAGGACTGGCCCGACCTGCTGCGCAGCGGCGTGTCGGTGATCACCCCCAATCCCAAGACCTCCGGCGGCGCGCGCTGGAACTACCTGGCCGCCTGGGCCTACGCCGACCACATCTTCAAGGGCGACCGCGAGCGCATCCTCAACTACATGCGCGCGCTGTTCCGCAACGTGCCGGTGCTGGACACCGGCGCGCGCGGCGCCACCACCACCTTCGTCCAGCGCGGCATCGGCGATGTGCTGCTGGCCTGGGAGAACGAGGCGTTCCTGGCGCAGCAGGAACTGGGCCAGGACAAGTTCGAGATCGTCGTGCCGAAGCTGTCGATCCTGGCCGAGCCGTCGGTGGCGCTGGTCGACAAGAATGTGGACAAGCACGGCACCCGCGCGGTGGCCGAGGAATACCTCAAGTACCTGTACTCGCCGGAAGGACAGAAGATCGCGGCCAGGCACTACTACCGGCCGCGCCATCCCGAATATGCCGACCGCGCCGACCTGGCGCGGCTGCCGAAGGTGCGCCTGGTGACCATCGATCAGGCATTCGGATCCTGGGCCAAGGCGCAGGCCACGCACTTCGACGATGGCGGCCTGTTCGATCAGATCCAGGCGAGCAAGTGACGCGATGGCCGTGACCGCCGATGCCGTTCCCCGCGCACCGCGCCAGCGCCGGGTGATGCCCGGGCTGGGGTTGAGCCTGGGCATCACCCTGACCTGGCTGGGGCTGGTGGTGCTGATCCCCTTGCTCGCGTTGCTGCTCAAGACCAGCGGGCTGGGCTGGGAGGGGGTGTGGCGGGTGTGGAGCGAGCCGCGGGTGCTGGCGGCGTTGCGCCTGAGCTTCGGCACCGCGCTGGCCGCGGCCGCGTTCAATGCGGTGATGGGCACCTGGGTGGCCTGGGTGTTCGTGCGCTATCGCTTTCCCGGCAAGCGCCTGTTCGACGCGATGATCGACCTGCCGTTTGCGCTGCCGACGGCGGTGGCCGGCATCGCCCTGACCGCGCTGTACGGCAGCAACGGCTGGATCGGCCGTTGGCTGGAGCAGCCGGCGCAGGCGCTGGCGGCCAGCCTGCCGGTGCTGGCCTGGTGGTGGCCGCGGCTGGCACTGTTGCTGGTGTTGTCGGCCATCGGTTACGCGCTGCTGCGGCGCAGCCAGGCGCTGTTGCCGGCACCGCTGCGCGCACTGCAGCGCCTGTTCGGCACGGTCGCGGTGCTCAGCCTGGCCGCGCTGGGTATCGGTGGCGTGCTGATCGGCTATGCCGCGCTGATGCACAGCAGCGGCGCAGGCGGGATCAAGGTCGCCTACACGCCGCTGGGCATCGTCGTGGCGCTCGTGTTCGTGGGGCTGCCGTTCGTGGTGCGGATCGTGCAGCCGGTGCTGGCCGAGGCCGAGCGCGAGCTGGAGGAGGCGGCGGCCACGCTCGGGGCCGGGCGCTGGCAGACCGTGCGCCGGGTGCTGCTGCCGACGCTGTGGCCGGCGGTGCTGACCGGGTTCGCGCTGGCGTTCGCGCGCGGCGTCGGCGAGTACGGCTCGGTGATCTTCATCGCCGGCAACCTGCCCAACGCCACCGAGATCGCGCCGTTGCTGATCACCATCCGTCTGGAAGAATTCGACTACGGCGGCGCCAGCGCGATCGCCGCGGCGATGCTGCTGTTGTCGCTGCTGTCCTTGTTGCTGGTCAACGCGGCGCAGGCCTGGTTCGCGCGGCGCGGCCGGGCGGTGGCGTGATGGCGTCGGTGGTGGCCGCGCTGGCGGCACGCGTCCCCGGGCAGGCCGATACGGTCGCCGTCCAGGCGCACGTGCAGGCCTCGGTGGTCGACGAGCCGCGCTGGGTGCGGCGGCTGCTGATCGGCGGTGCGCTCTGCTTCCTGCTGGCGTTCCTGCTGCTGCCCTTGCTGCTGGTGTTCGTCGAGGCGTTGCGCGGCGGCGCCGGCGTGTTCTGGCGTGCGATCTCCGATCCGGATGCGCTGGCGGCGATCGGGCTGACACTGCTGGTGGCGGCGATCGTGGTGCCGTTGAACCTGGTGTTCGGCGTGGCTGCGGCGTGGGCGGTCAGCAAGCACCGCTTCCCCGGCAAGCGCCTGTTGGTGAGCCTGATCGATCTGCCGTTCTCGGTGTCGCCGGTGGTCGCGGGCCTGCTGTTCATCCTGCTCTTCGGCCGCAACGGCTGGGCCTGGCCGCTGATCGACGAGGGCGTGCGCCTGCACCTGCCGCTGTTCGGCGAGGTCCTGCTGCACCTGCCGCGGATCGTGTTTGCCCTGCCGGGCATCGTGCTGGCGACCACTTTCGTCACCTTCCCGTTCATCGCACGCGAGCTGATGCCGCTGATGGAGCAGCAGGGCGACGACGAGGAACTGGCGGCGCTGAGCCTGGGCGCCAGCGGCTGGCAGACCTTCCTGCGGGTGACCTTGCCGAATATCCGCTGGGGCCTGCTGTACGGCGTGCTGCTGTGCAGTGCGCGGGCGATGGGCGAGTTCGGCGCGGTGTCGGTGGTGTCCGGGCATATCCGCGGGCGTACCAACACGCTGCCGCTGCATGTTGAGATCCTCTACAACGAATACGCCTACAGCGCCGCCTTCGCCTGCGCCAGCCTGCTGGCGCTGACCGCGCTGCTGACGCTCGCCGTGAAGTCCTGGCTGCACTGGCGCCACGGCGCGGCGCTGGCCGCCATTCACCGACATTGAGGTTGCAATGAGCATCCGCGTACAGCACCTGAGCAAGCGCTTCGGCGACTTCGCCGCGCTCGACGACATCAGCCTGGACATCCGCCAGGGCGAACTGCTGGCGTTGCTGGGGCCGTCCGGCTCCGGCAAGACCACGCTGCTGCGGGTGATCGCCGGCCTCGAACATGCCGATCGCGGACGCGTGCTGATCCACGGCGAGGACGCCACCGCGCTGTCGGTGCAGGCGCGCCGGGTCGGCTTCGTGTTCCAGCACTACGCCTTGTTCAAGCACATGAGCGTGTACGAGAACGTCGCCTTCGGTCTGCGTGTGCGCCGCGAGGCGCGCTGGACCGAGGCGCGTATCCGCGCGCGGGTGCAGGAGCTGCTGGCGCTGGTGCAGTTGCACGACCTGGAGCGGCGCTATCCGGCGCAACTGTCTGGTGGCCAGCGCCAGCGCGTGGCGCTGGCGCGCGCGCTGGCGATCGAGCCGCGCGTGCTGCTGCTCGACGAGCCGTTCGGCGCGCTCGACGCGCAGGTCCGCCGCGACCTGCGGCGCTGGTTGCGCGAACTGCACGAGCGCACCGGCCTGACCACGGTGTTCGTCACCCACGACCAGGAAGAGGCGCTGGAGCTGGCCGACCGCGTGGCGATCCTGCACCGCGGGCGGATCGAGCAGGTCGGCAGTCCGGCGCAGGTCTACGAGCAGCCGGCCTCGCCCTTCGTGTACGGCTTCGTCGGCGCGGTGAACCGGCTGCCGGCGCGCCTGCACGACGGGGCGGTGCAGGTGGGCGGGCTGGCCTTGCCGGCGCCGTCGACCCCGCTGTCCACCGGCCCGGTCGAGCTGTACGTGCGGCCGGAAGACCTGGCGCCCGGCAGCGAGGGCTGGGCGGCGACGGTGCTGTCGATCCAGCGCAGCGGCCCGCGCCTGCGCCTGCGTGCGCAATTGGCGCATGGCCACGACGAGGTGGAGGTGGAACTGCCGGCGGGCGAGGGCGCATCCGACTATGCGCCGGGCCAGCCGCTGCACCTGCGCGCGCGCCGCTACGGCGTCTTCGCCCGGCCGGATTGAGGCGCCATCGCGTCATTTCCAGCGGCCGCTGGCACGCTTGCGCGCCGGTGCCGCTGGCGGTTGTCCGCTCGGTCGCGGCCTGACCGCCACGGCGCCGGCCGCCCCTCCTGTCTGGCGGGTCCGTGACCGCGATCGACGGACCGGGGATGTCCGCACCTGACCCGGACCGGCGGCTGTGTGTCCGGTGATGGCGCGCGGCAGACGAAAAGTTGTTGCGCTGCAAGATCAAAGCGGTTAAAAAACCGTGAAGGCGCCTCTGCGCCAGCGCTGCAACCCCATCCCTCGTCAACCACAGGAGAATGACCGGTGAACAAGACCACTCTCGCCCTGGCCGTCGCACTGGCCGCTTCGCCGCTCACCGTCCTGGCCCAGGACGCGCCCACCTCGCCGATCACCGGCTCCTACGGCGTGGTCAGCGACTACGTGTTCCGCGGCGTCTCCCAGACCGACAAGGGCCCGGCGTTCCAGGCCGGTCTCACCTACACCTCGCCGTTCGGCCTGTACGTGGGCGCCTGGGGGTCCAACGTCGATTTCGGCGCGGGCGATCCGGATTGGGAAACGGACGGCTTCGTCGGCTACAACGTCGATTTCTCGCCGGACTGGAACTTCGACGTGATGGTCAACCGCTACGGCTACCCGGGCGCCGGCCGGTTGAACTACAACGAACTGATCACCAAGACCAAGTTCCTCAAGACCTACACCCTGACCGTGGCGTACACCGACAACGTGTACAACCTGGACAAGGACAGCTTCTACTACGCGCTGGACGGAAACTGGTCGCTACCGCAGGGCTTCAGCGTCGGTGCGCATGTCGGCCGCACCACCTACGAAAGCGCGCTGACCGCGTACCAGGACTACACCGACTACAACGTCAGCGTGGGCAAGATGGTCGGCCCGCTGGCGCTGAGCGTGGGCTACTACGACACCGACAACAAGGGCCCGGAGAACTTCACCGAGCGCCTGGCCGGTCACCGCGTGGTGGTCTCGGGCACGATCGCGTTCTGATCGCGTCGCTGCCGCGATGAAAGACGAAGGGCGCCGCAAGGCGCCCTTCGTCTTTTCCAGCACCGCCGCGTTGCCGCGGCGCGCGCATTACCAGCTCAGCACGACCTTGCCGGCCTTGCCTTCTTCCATCAGGTCGAAGCCCTTCTGGAATTCGTCGATGGTCAGCTGGTGGGTCAGCACCTTGCCCAGCGGGAAGCCGGACAGCACCAGTTGGGTCATCTTGTACCAGGTCTCGTACATCTTGCGGCCGTAGATGCCCTGCACGGTCAGGCCCTTGAAGATGATCTTGTCCCAGTCGCAGCCGGCGCCGCGCGGCATGATGCCGAGCATGGCGATCTTGCCGCCGTGGTACATGCAGTCGAGCATGTCGTTGAACGCGCGCGGGTTGCCGCTCATCTCCAGGCCCACGTCGAAGCCTTCCATGTGCAGGTCGGCCATCACGTCCTTGAGCGAGGTGTTGGCGACGTTGACCACGCGGGTTGCGCCCATGTCCGCGGCCAGCTTCAGGCGGAAGTCGTTGACGTCGGTGACCACCACGTTGCGCGCGCCGATGTGCTTGCAGATGCCCGCGGCGATGATGCCGATCGGGCCGGCGCCGGTGATCAGCACGTCCTCGCCGATCACGTCGAACTCCAGCGCACAGTGCGCGGCGTTGCCGTAGGGGTCGAAGAACGCGGCCAGCTCGGACGGGATCTGGTCGGGGATCGGCCACAGGTTGGAGGCCGGCATCACCATGTACTCGGCGAAGGCGCCGTTGACGTTGACGCCGATGCCGACTGTGTTCGGGCACAGGTGCGGACGCCCGCCGCGGCAGTTGCGGCAGTGGCCGCAGACGATGTGGCCTTCGGCCGAGACGCGCTGGCCGACCTCGTAGCCGGTGACCGCCGAGCCGAGCTGGGCGATGCGGCCGACGAATTCGTGGCCGATGGTCAGGCCGGGCTTGATGGTGCGCTGGCTCCACTCGTCCCACAGATAGATGTGCAGGTCGGTGCCGCAGATCGCGGTCTTTTCCAGCTTGATCAGCACTTCGTTGGGGCCGGGGACCGGCACCGGCACCTGTTCCAGCCAGATGCCCTTGGCGGCGTCGCGCTTGACCAGCGCCTTCATTGTTTGCGCCATGTCGGTGCAGATTCGATGGGAAGAGGGCGCGCAGTATAAGCGCCCGGCCGATGCGCCCATGCTGCGGCGCGGTCAGGGTGCCATTGGTCACGGTCCGGGCGATTGGTTGCAGCCGTTACACTCTAACGTCTGTCATCAAGGAAACCGCTCGATGCGTTCGAATTCGTTGGCTGTCGCCATCGCCGCCGTGGCCGCCCTGTCCTGCGCCCCCGCCGCCCACGCCGGCGAGGGCATGTGGGTCCCACAGCAGTTGCCGGACATCGCCGGGCCGCTGCAGCAGGCCGGCCTGAAGCTGTCGCCGCAGCAACTGTCCGACCTCACCGGCGACCCGATGGGCGCGGTGGTCTCGCTCGGCGGTTGCACCGCCAGCTTCGTCTCGCCGCAGGGCCTGGTGGTGACCAACCACCACTGCGCCTACGGCGCGATCCAGCTCAACTCGACCCCGCAGAAGAACCTGATCCGCGACGGCTTCAGCGCTGCCAGCCAGGGTGCGGAGCTGAGCGCCGGTCCCAACGCGCGCATCTATGTGCTGGACCGCATCACCGACGTCACCGCGCAGGCCAAGGCGGCGATGGCCGCCGCCGGCACCGATGCGCTCAAGCGCACCCAGGCGCTGGAGGAGTTCGACAAGGCCCAGGTCGCCGCCTGCGAGGCCGACGCCGGCTACCGCTGCGAGCTGTACAGCTTCTCCGGCGGCAACACCTACCGCCTGGTCCGCACCCTGGAAATCCGCGACGTGCGCCTGGCCTACGCGCCGCCGTCGGGCATCGGCAAGTTCGGCGGCGACGTCGACAACTGGATGTGGCCGCGCCACACCGGCGACTTCTCGTTCTACCGCGCCTATGTCGGCAAGGACGGCAAGCCGGCCGCCTACGCCAAGGACAACGTGCCGTACCAGCCCAAGCACTTCCTGAAGTTCGCCGACCAGCCGCTGGGCGCCGGCGATTTCGTCATGGTCGCCGGCTATCCGGGCCGTACCAACCGCTATGCGCTGGCCTCCGAGTTCGATGCCACTGCGAGCTGGGGCTATCCCACCGCCGCGCGCCAGTACCGCGACCTGATCGCGCTGGTGGAGCAGGCCGGCAAGCAGAACCCGGACATCCAGGTGAAGTACGCCGCGACCATGGCCAGTTGGAACAACGTCGCCAAGAACTACGAAGGCCAGTTGGAAGGCTTCAAGCGCATCGACGCGGCGGCCAAGAAACACGCCGAGGAAGACGCGGTGCTGGCCTGGCTCAAGCGTCAGGGCGGCGAGGGCAAGGCCGCGTTGCAGGCGCATGCGCAACTGCTGGCACTGGGTGAGCAGGCCAAGGCCACCCGCGACCGCGACCTGGTGCTGCGGCAGATGCAGCGGACCGGCACGCTCGGCAGCGCGATCATGCTGTACCGCCTGTCGATCGAACGCGCCAAGCCGGACGCCGAACGCGAGCCGGGCTACCAGGAGCGCGACCTGCCCGAGATCGAGGGCGCGATGAAGCAGATGGAGCGCCGCTACGTCGCCGCCATGGACAGCCAGTTGCAGCGCTACTGGTTCGACCAGTACCTGAAGCTGCCGAAGGCGCAGCGCCTGCCGGCGCTGGACCAGTGGCTGGCCGGTGCCGACGCGCAGGCCGCCGCCACGCGCCTGGCCGGCACCCGGTTGGGCAACACCGACGCGCGCCTGAAGTGGTTGCATGCCGATCGCGCCGCGTTCGAGGCCAGCGACGACCCGGCGCTGCGCTATGCGGTGGCGTTGATGCCGACCCTGCTGCAACTCGAGCAGGACCAGAAGCGGCGTGAGGGCGAGGAACTGCTGGCGCGGCCGCGCTACCTGCAGGCCGTGGCCGACTACAAGAAGAGCCAGGGCGAGTTCGTGTATCCGGACGCCAACTCCTCGCTGCGCATCACCTTCGGCAACGTCAAGGGCTACTCGCCCAAGGACGGCGTGGAATACACCCCGTTCACCACGCTGGAAGGCGTGGTCGCCAAGGACACCGGCGTGGAGCCGTTCGATTCGCCCAAGGCGCTGCTGGATGCGGCCAAGGCCAAGCGCTACGGCGGGCTGGAAGACAAGCGGCTGGGCACGGTGCCGGTCAACTTCCTGTCCGACCTGGACATCACCGGCGGCAACTCCGGCTCGCCGGTGATGGACGCGCACGGCAAGCTGGTCGGCCTGGCCTTCGACGGCAACTGGGAGTCGGTGAGTTCCAACTGGGTGTTCGACCCGGCGATGACCCGGATGATCGCGGTCGATGCGCGCTACCTGCACTGGATCATGCAGGACGTCATGCCGGCGCCGCGGCTGTTGAAGGAGTTGAACCTGGCCAAGTGAGCCAGATCCCGGCGGGCGGCGGCCACGGCCGCCGTCCGGGTGTCCGCCCCGGCGCGCCGGGGCGAGGCACGGGGAGGCAGCGCAGGGTTTCCGGCGACGGAGCGGGTATCATGCCGCTCCGTTTTCGTTTGCGAGACGGGCCCTTCCTCCCCCCAAGGATTTCAGCGCATGCGCATTCTGCTCGCCCGCCATGGCGAAACCCCGTGGAACGCCGAAGGCCGCTACCAGGGCCAGATCGACATCCCGCTGTCGCCGGTCGGCGACGCGCAGGCGCAGGCGCTGGGCGCACGCCTGCGCGAGGTGCCGCTGACCCGCGCCGTGGCCTCGCCGCTGTCCCGTGCGCAGCGCACCGCGCGCTTCGCGTTGGGCCCTGAGCGCGAGGCGTTGCTGCAGACCGATCCGGACCTGCAGGAGATCGCCCACGGCGAGTGGGAAGGCCTGCTGGCCAGCGAGATCCACGAGAAGGACCCGGCGCGCCTGCGCGCCTGGCGCGAGGAGCCGGACACGGTGCTGATGCCGGGCGGCGAGTCGCTGCGGCAGGTGCTGGAGCGCTCCTGGCGCGGCCTGACCCGCGCCGCCGAGGGCCTGGGCGAGCACGACACGCTGCTGGTGGTGGCGCACGATGCGGTCAACCGGGTGATCCTGTGCCGGGTGCTGGGCCTGCCGATCGCGCGGCTGTGGAGTTTCCGCCAGGCGCCGACCACGCTGAACCTGCTGGAAGGGCCGGACGTGGAGCATCTGGAAGTGGTGCGCTTGAACGATTGCGCGCATCACACGCCGTTTTTCGGTGAGGCCAAGCATCGGGCGCTTTAGGACGAACAAGATGCGCGCATAGCGTGCGTCGTCCCATCTTTGGGCTGATTTGTTTGGCTTCCGATGCGAGCCTTTGGGCTGTTGCTGTTGCTGTTGCTTTTGCCGTTGCTTTTGCTTTCCGGGATCCCGTGAGCCGCGGCACTTGGCCTGGGCGAAAACCCCGAAGGGGCGGCGCGCAGGAAGCGCGCCGTTTTTCGTCGGCACATGGATGTGCCGTCGAAAAATGCCCAGGCCAAGTGCGGACCCGGAGCGCGTAGCGCGGAGGGCGCGGCGCCCGGGTGTGCTTTCTTTTGGTTACTTTTCTTTGCACAAGCAAAGAAAAGTGACTCGCGCGTCAGCGCGAAAGCTGTTGCTCCTGAGTGGTGAGCAAGCAAGCGCGCACCTCTCGTCGAAAGGCTGAAAATAAACACATGAACACCCTCCCCGAATGGCTCGCCTACATCGAGCGCCAGCACCCCCAGGACATCGCCATGGGCCTGGAGCGGGTGCGCGCGGTCGCCGCGCGCATGCGCCTGACCAAGCCGGCCAAGCACGTCATCACCGTCGGCGGCACCAACGGCAAGGGTTCGACCGTCGCCTTCGTCGAGGCCATCGCGCGTGCCGCCGGCTGGCGGGTGGGTAGCTACACCTCGCCGCACCTGCTGCGCTACAACGAGCGCGTGCGCATCGACGGCGACGAGGCCAGCGATGCCGATCTGGTGACCGCCTTCGCGGCAGTGGAGGCCGCGCGCGGCGACACCGCGCTGACCTACTTCGAGTACGGCACGCTGGCGGCGCTGTGGCTGTTCCAGCAGGCCAAGTTGGACCTGGCCGTGCTGGAAGTCGGCCTCGGCGGCCGGCTGGATGCGGTGAACCTGGTCGATGCCGACGTCGCGGTCATCACCACCGTGGACATCGACCACACCGACTGGCTCGGCAACGACCGCGAGGCGATCGGTGCGGAAAAGGCCGGCATCGCGCGGCCGTGGAAACCGCTGGTGCTCGGCGAGATCGATCCGCCCTCCAGCGTGCTGCGCCGCGCCTATGCCATCGGCGCCAATGCGTTGCGCGCCGGCAGCGACTTCTTCCACGAGCCGATCGATGCCGAACGCTGGCGCTGGCGCGATGTCGGCACCGAACTGCTTTTGCCGCTGCCGCAGTTGCGCGCGCCGGTGCAGCGCGCCAACGCCGCCACCGCCATCGCCGCTCTGCGCGCGCTGCGCCGGTCGCTGCCGCGCAACGCCTACGCCGAGGGCATCGCCGCCGCGCGCCTGCGCGGGCGCCTGCAGCCCTGCGTGCGCGACGGGGTGGAGGTGCTGGTCGATGTCGGCCACAACCCGCAGGCCGCGCGCGAACTGGCCGCCGCGCTGCAGGCGCAGCCGGTCGCCGGCCGCACCTGCGCGGTGTTCGCGGCGCTGGCCGACAAGGACGCCGCCGGGGTGGTGGAGGCCCTGGCCGCACAGGTCGACGCCTGGTACCTGGCCGGCCTGGAAGGCAACCGCGGCCAGAGCGCTGCGCAGTTGCGCACGCGGCTGGCGGGCACGGCCGCCTCCGGGGCCGGCACCGCCGAGAGCGTGGTGCAGGCGCTGCAATCGATGCTGGCGCAGGCGCAGCCGGGCGACCGGGTGCTGGTGTTCGGCTCGTTCCATACCGCCGCCGAGGCGCTGCACTGGCTGCATTCAGCCGCCTGATCCCGCCTCCGCGCGGGCCGACCTTATAATCGGCACGGCACTCCGCCACGCCGCCCCCTCAGCCTTTCCGTGGATACCGTCCTGAAACAGCGATTGATTGGCGCCCTTGTCCTGGTAGCGCTCGCCGTGATCTTCCTGCCGATGCTGGTGAAGGGGCCTGCGCCCGACAGCGGCGTGGCCAACGTCCCGCTGAAGGCGCCCGAGGCGCCGGCCGACGGCCAGTTCGAGACCCGCGAGCTGCCGCTGGTGACTCCGGGCGACGCGCCCAGCGGCGGGGCGGTGGGCATGGCCAAGGCGCCCGGCGCCGCCGCGGCGCCAGCCGCCGCGCCGGCGCCGGTCCAGAACAATCCCGATGCCGCCGACCTCGCCGATCCGGCCGCCGGCAGCGCCGCGCAGCCGTTGCCGCCGAGCACGGCCGCCGGCAACTACGCGGTGAACTTTGGTGCCTACGCCACCGCCGCCGACGCCGATGCGGTGATCGCACGGCTCAAGCAGGCGCAGCTGCCGGGCTTCCGCGAGCAGGCCACGATCGGCGGACGCCAGGCCTGGCGGGTGCGGATCGGGCCGTATGCCGATCGCGCCCAGGCCGAATCGGTGCGCCTGCAGGCGGTCAAGGTGCGCAACGACGTCAACGCCCAGGTGGTGACCCTGGACGCGGCGCCGAGCAACGCCACCCCGGCCAGCGCCGCGCCGGCTGCCGCCAGCAACGTCGCCGCCGCCGCGCCCGCCGCCGCGGCCAGGACCGAGGCGCTGCCGCCGGAGCCGGCCAAGCCGGTCGCCACCGCCAAGCCGGCGACGCCGCCGGCGCCCAAGCCGGAACCGGCCAAGCCGGCCGTGACCAAGCCCGAACCCACCAAGCCGGCGGCCACCCCGGCCACCACGGCGGCGGCCAAGCCGGCGCCGAGCGTGCCGGCCGCGCCGGCCGCCTCCGGCACCGGTTTCGCCGTGCAGTTGGGCGCCTTCGGCAAGGCCGAGGACGCCAATGCCCTGCGCGACAAGGTGCGCGCGGCCGGCTTCAGCGCCTTCGTCGAACAGGTGCGCACCGACAAGGGCGCGCTGAACCGGGTGCGGGTCGGCCCGGTCGCCAACCGCGCCGATGCCGAGCAGTTGCGCGCCCAGGTGGCCGCCAAGGTCGGCATCAGCGGTATGGTACGTCCACATCCTTGATCGGGCTTCGGCCCATGGAGTAGCACGATGGTCCAGGGAAGGCAGGCGCGCCGCGCGATCGGCGCGATGCAGCGGCTCGGCCGCGGGAGGCACGCATGATCGACATGGTGCTGTTGACGGTGATCCTGGTCTCGGCGCTGCTCGGCGCCCTGCGCGGGTTCGTCGGCATCGTGGTCGGCACGCTGTCCTGGTTCCTGGCCGGCTGGGCCACGTTCCAGTTCGGCGGCAATGCCGGGCGCTGGCTCGCCGATGGCGCGCGGCCGAGCATGAGCTATTACCTGGGCGGCTACGCGCTGACCTTCGTGACGGTGATGGCGGTGGTCGCCATCGTCGGCATGGTGATCCGCACGGCGGTGCGCTCGACCGCGCTGTCGGGCACCGACCGCGCGCTCGGCTTCGGCCTGGGTGCGGCGCGCGGTGGCTTCTTCGCCGCGGTGCTGGCCTTCCTGATGAGCTTCACGCCGCTGACCCGCGAGCCGGACTGGCAGCGCTCGATGGTGCTGCCGGTGCTCAGCCCGGGCGTGGGCTGGATGCGGGCGCAGCTGCCGGACTGGCGCATGCCGCAGATGCCGCAGCTGAACCTGTCGCAGATGCCGCAACTGAACGTGTCGCAGATGAATTTGGGCAACATGCCCGCGGCAGGCGATAATGCCGCGTTGGGCAACGCCCTGCAGGCCAGTGGGCTGCAGGAGATGATGTCCAAGGCCCTGGGGCGTCCCGGGGTGCGGTCCGCGCAGCCCGGGGGCGATCCGTCGCAACTGATGCCCGCGAACATCGATCCGGCGCAGGCGCGTCCGGCGCAATCCGACCCGGCACGGGTCGAATCCAACGGCCAGGCACGGCCACCTTCCCAATAGCGGCGTCCCCGCCGCGGAGAGCGTTGACATGTGTGGCATCGTCGGAATCGTCGGCAACCAGAACGTGGCCGGGCAACTCTATGACGGCCTGGCCGTGCTGCAGCACCGTGGCCAGGACGCGGCGGGCATCGCCACCGCCGACGGCACCCGTCTGCGCGTGCAGAAGGCCAACGGCCTGGTCCGCGATGTCTTCGACGAGAAGCGCATGGCGGTGCTGGAAGGCCGTGTCGGCATCGCCCATTGCCGCTATCCGACCGCCGGTTCGGAAGGCATGGACGAGGCGCAGCCGTTCTACGTGAACTCGCCGTACGGCATCGCGCTGGCCCACAACGGCAACCTGGTCAATACCGAGGCCCTGCGCCAGCAGGTGTTCGAGGCCGACCGCCGCAACATCAACACCGATTCGGACAGCGAAGTGCTGCTGAACGTGTTCGCCTACGAACTGGACGCGCAGCGCATGCTGACCCCGGAAGCGGCGATCCGTGCGGTGGCCGGCGTGCATCGCCGCTGCAAGGGCGGCTACGCCGTGGTCAGCGTGGTGCTGGGGCTGGGCCTGGTCGCGTTCCGCGATCCGCACGGCATCCGCCCGCTGGTGCTGGGCAAGCGCGAGGGCGTGGAGGGCGACGAGTACATCGTCGCCTCCGAGTCCTCGGCGCTGGACATCCTCGGCTTCACCCGCGTGCGCGACGTGCGGCCCGGCGAGGCGCTGGTCATCACCGGCCGCGGCGAGCTGTTCTCGGAAGTGTGCGCCTCGCCGACCGACCACACCCCGTGCATCTTCGAATACGTGTACTTCGCGCGCCCGGACTCGATGATCGACAACGTCTCGGTGCACAAGGCGCGCATGCGCATGGGCATGAAGCTGGGCGAGAAGATCCTGCGCCTGCGCCCGGACCACGACATCGACACCATCATCCCGATCCCGGACACCTCGCGCGACGCCGCGCTGGAGATCTCCAACGTGCTCGGGGTGAAGTACCGCGAGGGCTTCGTCAAGAACCGCTACATCGGCCGCACCTTCATCATGCCGGGGCAGGGCGAGCGGGTGAAGTCGGTGCGCCGCAAGCTCAATCCGATCCACCTGGAATTCCGCAACCGCGTGGTGTTGCTGGTCGACGATTCGATCGTGCGCGGCACCACCAGCCGGCAGATCGTGCAGATGGCGCGCGACGCCGGCGCGCGCAAGGTGTACCTGGCCAGCGCCGCGCCGCCGGTGCGCTACCCCAACATCTACGGCATCGACATGCCCGCCGCCGACGAACTGGTGGCGCATGGCCGCAGCGAGCAGGAGATCCAGGAATTCCTCGGCTGCGACTGGCTGATCTACCAGGACCTGGAAGACCTGGAGACCGCGGTGCGCGAGGGCAATCCGGAGCTGAAGACGTTCGATTCCTCGTGCTTCAATGGCCAGTACACCACCGGCATCGAATCCGGCTATTTCGAGCGGATCATGCAGCTGCGTTCGGACGAGGCCAAGCGCAAGCGCCGTGCCTGAGTTCCGCGGCGCACGCGCCCGCGCGTGGCCCCTGTTCGCGCTGGCGGGCCTGGCTGCGCTGTGCGGCGGCTGCGCCGGCGACGACGCCACGCGGCCGGTGCGCACGCTGGACGATCCGCGCCTGCGCGACGGCAGCGTGCCGAGCGCGCAACTGACCGCGCTGCAGCTGTACATGACCCCGGACCAGCTGGCGCTGCTGCAGCCCGACTACCGCGCGCCGCTGGCGATCGTCGGCGCGCAGCGCATCGGTGACGACCTGCTGCTCCTGCGCCTGCGCGCGCAGCGCTCCTCCGACGATGTGCGCGCCGATGCGCCGCAGTGGGGGTATGCGGTCGACTGCCGCGACGGCACCTCGCGCCTGCTCGCCGCCGGCATCGGCGTCGATGCCGGCTGGCCGTCGGGCGCACCGCTGGCGCAGATTCCGGAACCGGCGGCGGCCGACCGCCGCAACGCCTTCGCCCTGGCCTGCGCGCATCGCGTCGACTGCGTGTTCAAGGAGGCCGGCAACCGTTGCGAGCAGGCCCAGCGCACCTGGCTGGAACGGCGCGAGGCGGCCGCGCATTCGCCGGCGGCGGCGCCGTGAGTGGCGACCTGTACCAGGCTGCACGCGCCTGCCTGGACGCGGCCGACCCCGACGAGAAGGTCGCGCTGACCCAGCGCCATGCCGCGGCCTGGCGCGAGGGTGCGCTGGCAGTGCCGGCCACGGCGCCGGCACCCCAGCCGATCCGCATGCCGGGGCGGCCGCCGCGGCCGCTGCTGGTGCATCCGCGCGAACTGCCGCGGCGCGGCCTCGGCAGTGCCGAGGGCCGCGCCGCCTTCATCCACGCCATCGCCCATATCGAACTCAACGCCATCGACCTGGCCTGGGACGCGGTCTACCGCTTCCGCGGGCTGCCCCAGGCGTTCTACGCCGACTGGGTGGCGGTGGCGGACGACGAATCGCGCCATTTCGTGCTGCTGCGCGACCGCCTGCGCGCGCTGGGCCACGCCTACGGCGACTTCGCCGCGCACAACGGCCTCTGGGAGATGTGCGAGAAGACCGCGCATGATGGCCTGGCGCGGATGGCGCTGGTGCCGCGCGTGCTGGAGGCGCGCGGCCTGGACGTGACCCCGGGCATGATCGCCAAGCTGCGCGCGCTCGGCGACGACGCCACCGCCGACATCCTGGAAATCATCCTGCGCGAGGAAGTGGCGCACGTGGCCGCCGGCTCGCGCTGGTACCGCTGGTACTGCGCCCAGGCCGGGATCGAGCCGCGCGCCCGCTTCGCCGCCCTGCTGCGCGAATACGCCGGCGGCTACCTGCACGGCCCGTTCAACCTGCAGGCGCGCCTGCTGGCCGGGTTCGACGAGGACGAATTGCTGGCCCTGCAGCAGCAGGCCGGCTGAGGCGGCGCGATTCCTTCGGGACGGAGCGTGCGCTGCGAGAAGGCACGCGCACGCACGGCGTGAGCACCGGGCGACGCTTTCTGTGACGTCTATCTCCGAGTTGCGACCCGGCTGCATTTGGTGCTTGCGCTGAACGGTGGCTGAGCGGCTAATCGAACTCCCCGCGCGCGGCCTCCCCCGATCTGGCCGCGCGCGGGGCGACGTTCGTCCCTACTCACCACCCAGGAGTCCGACATGAAGTCGATGTGCAGCCTGACCGCGATGCTTGCCCTGTGTGTCGCCGGTTCCGCCTCCGCAGCCGGAACGCCCCTGTTCCAGAGCAGCCAGTACGTCTCCAAGTCCATCGCCGGCGAGCCGGCGCTGAACCGCCTGCTGGCCAATCCCGCCACCGGTGCGGTGCAGCGGGTCGGCGTGAACGCCGCCGCCGTGACCGCCGGACAGCAGCAACTCGAGCTGGACCTGCTGGGCCAGCGCATCACCGCCACGCAGTTGAAGACCGAGCAACTGGAAGGCGGCAACAGCATCTGGTACGGCAATCTCGGCAATGCCGCGGTGGCCCGCACCCGTGCGCTGTCCGGCCTGGATCCGTTGAACTCGGCGATCCTGGTGCGCAGCGGCGACACCATCACCGGCAGCATCCGCAGCAACGGCACGCTGTTCCACCTGCGTCCGATCGCCGGCGGCGGCCATGTGCTGGTGGAAGTCGACGAACGGCGCATGCCGGCCGAGCATCCGGCCGATTACGCGCTGCTGCCGACCGTGCAGATGCCGCAGTCGGTGATCGACGAACGCGTGACCGCCGCCGGCGCCTCGTCCGGCTCGCCCGCGACCATTCGCGTGCTGGTGGTGGCGACCAACAAGGCGGTGACCAGCTATGGCGGCAACATGCAGTCGCTGGTCCAGCTGGCGGTGGCTGAGTCCAACCAGGGCTACACCAACAGCAACGTCGGCATCACCATGCAGCTGGCCGGCTACGAGACCACCAACTACACCGAGTCGGGCGACTTCAACACCGACCTGACCCGTTTCCGCGGCACCAGCGACGGCTACATGGACAGCATCCATACCTCGCGCAACAACACCGCGGCCGACGTCGGCGTGCTGATCATCGACAACTCCGCCTATTGCGGCCTGGCCTCGGGCATCGGCTCCACCGCCGCCACCGCGTTCGCGGCGGTGTACTGGGATTGCGCCACCGGCTACTACAGCTTCGCCCACGAGATCGGCCACCTGCAGAGCGCGCGCCACGACGTGGCCACCGACTCCAGCACCTCGCCGTACGCCTACGGCCACGGCTATCGCTACGGCAACAGCTGGCGCACGATCATGGCCTACAACTGCACCAGCAGCTGCCCGCGGCTGAACTACTGGTCCAACCCGAACGTGTCCTACAACGGCGTGCCGATGGGCAACGCCAGCACCGCCGACAACCAGCGCGTGCTGGTCAACACCAAGGCGACGGTGGCCGGGTTCCGTTGAGCCGGCCCGCACGTAGCGCAGGCCGCCTGCCTGCGCCACGTGCGGCGAAGACGGCCTGAGCGGGCGCGGCGGCGCCCGCTTCGGCTATGCTGGGAAGCGGTGCCGGCACGGCCGGTGGCGACCGACTTCCTGGGAACGACGATGTTCAAGCGCATGCGACTGCCGGCCGCGCTGCTGCTGGCGATGCTGAGCGCGGGCTGCGGCCCCGCCCCCGATCGGCAGACCGACACGCCGTCGCCGACCGCCAAGACCGAGGCGCCACGGGCCACCCCGCCGGCCGCACCGGCCGACACCTTCGACGACCAGCGCGCGATCGACCTGTTGCAGGCGCGCCTGTCCACCGATCACGCCTATCCCGACCTGCAGTGCCTGGGCTACGCCGTCGAGAACGACGCGAGCGCGGACGACGCGGCGGCCGCTGCGGGCGCGGCCGCCTCCGCGGCTTCTGCGCCGGCGGCGATCGAGATCGCGGTGCGCGAGAAGCACGGCGACGGCTGTCCGGGCGACCCGCAAACCGAGCCGGTCCGCGACCGTTTCCGCGTCGAGCGCTCCGGTGCGATCGGCTGGTACGACGTGGTCGACGGCGACTTCGTCGATTACGCGCAATGGCAGCAGCAGCGTGCCGGCGGTGGTCTGCCCTGAGCGCTGGTGTTCGCACCGTGCTGTAGGCGTGGCTGCGGCGGTGCGTGGCGAGGAAGTGGATGGACGGGTACTGGCCCGAAGCTGGTCGGTGCCGACGCCGCACGCGCTGCCGGCCCGATCGCGACATTGCATGAGCCAGACAGAGATGGTCAGGTGCGTTCAGACACTGTCATTAGCAGCCCTGCGAAATCCAGGGCCTAAGCGCAACTTGGTGCCGTCCTGCAGCCGCGCCGCGGTCGCAGGGCAATGCGTTGTCGCGGAGTGCTGAGCAAGCGTCGCCTAGCGGCGCGCGGCGCGCCGGACCTTGGCGCTAGAGCTGTTGCAGCTTGCAGCCCTGCGCATCGACGCGCAGCACCGAACCCTGTTCGTACCAGTCGCCGAGCACGATGCGGGTGCAGGCGCGACCGTCCACGTCCAGCGCATGCACCGCCGGCCGATGGGTGTGGCCATGGATCATCTTCGCCACGCCGTAGCGGGCGAAGGTGGCGGCGACTTCGCCCGGGGCCACGTCGGTGACGGTTTCAAACTGCGCGCTGTCGTCCTGTTTCAACTCGGCCTGGCGCGCCTGGCTGGCGGCGCGCGCCTGCTGCGCGTAGGCGATGCGCGCGGCCAGCGGCTGCGCCAGGAACTGCTGCTGGAAGGCCGGATCGCGGGTCTGCGCACGGAACGCCTGGTAGGCGGTGTCGTCGGTGCACAGCAGGTCGCCGTGCAGCAGCAGGGTCGGCTCGCCGTACAGGTCGATCACGCAGGGATCGGGCAGCAGGCGCAGGCCGGCGCGCTGCGCGTAGTCGGCGCCGAGCAGGAAGTCGCGGTTGCCGTGCATGAAGAACACCGGCACCCCGGCCTGGTGCAGCGCGTGCAGCTCCAGCGCCACCGCATCGGCCGCCTCGGACGGGGTGTCGTCGCCGATCCAGGCCTCGAACAGGTCGCCGAGGATGTACAGCGCCTCGGCCTGCCGCGCTTCCCCGCGCAGGAAGTCGAGAAACAGTGCGGTGATCGCCGGCCGTGCCGGGTCAAGATGCAGGTCGGAGATGAACAGCGTGGTCATTTGGCCATTGTAAGGCCGGGAGTGGGGAATCGGGATTGGGGAATGGTGAGTGTTCGCGAGCGCAGGCGTTGCTACGCTTTCGAAGGGCCGGGATTGGGATTCGGGAACGGGAATTAGGGATTCGGAGGGTGCGCTAACGCAGGCGTTGTTGCGCTCTCGTAGGAGCGGCTTCAGCCGCGACCTTGTCCGGAGCCAGGAGTGAGGAGAGGGCATGGAGCCGGACGGCGCCGGCTGTTTCCATTCCCTATTCCCGGTTCCCCATTCCCGGCCTCATACCAACCACAACGACACGCCCGCCAGCAGCGCGCCGATGCCGGTGGCGGCGAGTACGTCGCTGGGGTAGTGCAGGCCCAGGACCACGCGCGACAGCGCCACGCAGACGATGAAGGGCACCAGCAGCGGCGCCAGCCAGGGGTAGTAGGCGAGGGCGACGATGCCGAAGGACACCGCGTGCAAGGTGTGGCCGGAGGGGAAGCTGAACTCGTCCAGCGGCGCCACCCACGCGCGGATGCGCAGGTCGGCGGCGTACGGGCGCGGGCGCCGGGTCCAGCGCTTCAGGCCCTTGTACAGGCTCAGCGCGACCACGCCGGTGGCGGCCATGTGTGCGGAGGCGAACACGCCGTCCATGCCGTCGCACAGCACCAGCAGGGTCATCAGCGCGTACCAGAACACGCCGTCGCCGAGCCGGCTGATCGCCGCGAAGAAGCGCCGCACCGAACGCCGCCGGCACCAGTGATTGGCGCGCCGGCACCAGCGGGTCTCGTGCCCGCGCAGGATCTCAAGCCGCGTCGACATGCGTCCTCCGGGTGTTCGCCAGTTCGGTGAGCAGTGCGTCGAAATCGGCCACCACGCGCTCCGGGCGCAGTTGCTGCATCGACGCGCAGGCCGCCTCGCCCAGCCGGCGGCGCAAGGCGTCGTCGCTGCCCAGGCGCAGGGCGGCGGCGATGAACGCCTCGTCGTCGGCCACCGCCGCGCCGTTGAGGCCGTCGCGCAGGTATTCGCGTGCCGCGCCGTAGTCGAAGGCGACCGTGGCTACGCCGCTGGCCATCGCCTCCAGGGTCACGTTGCCGAAGGTCTCGCTGCGGCTGGGGAACAGGAACAGGTCGCCGCTGGCGAAATGCCGCGCCAGCGCGTCGCCGCGTTGCACGCCGCAGAAGATGAAGTCGGGATTCTCCTGCGCCAGGCGCTCGCGCAGCGGGCCGTCGCCGACCCAGACGAAGCGCGCACGCGGGCGCAGTTGCTGCAACTGGCGGAACGCGCGCACCGCCAGCGGCAGGTTCTTCTCCGAGGCGATGCGGCCCACGTACAGCACCGCGCAATCGTCGTCCTGCAGGCCCCACTGCGCGCGCAACTGTTGATCGCGGCGCTGCGGCTCGAACTGCTTGCTATCCACTGCACGCGCCAGCAGGCGCACCCGCTCGAAGCCCTGGGTGGCGAGGAAGTCGCGCAACTCGCGGGTCGGCACCAGCGTCGCCTGGGCCTGGTTGTGGAAGCGCCGCATCCAGCGCAGCGCCGTCGACTGCAGCCACGCCGCGCCGTACTGCGGCAGGTATTCGTCAAAGCGGGTATGGAAGCCGGTGGCGATCGGAATGCCCAGGCGCCGCGCGCTGCGCAGCGCCGACCAGCCCAGCGGGCCCTCGGTGGCGATGTACACCGCATCCGGCGGCGCCGCCTGCCACAGCCGGGTCAGGCGCCGCGGCGCCGGCAGGCCGAACTTCAGCCCCGGGTAGCGCGGCAGCGCCGCACCGCGCACCAACCGCAGATCCGCCGGGTCGGCATCGCCGACCTGGCGCGGACGCACCACGTCGACGGTATGGCCGCGCGCGCGCAGCCCCAGTTCCAGCCCCTGCACGGTCAGCGCAACGCCGTTGACCTCAGGGGGATACGTCTCGGTGACGATCGCGTAGCGCATGCGGGGGGCTCCGGTTTGACTAAGCCTCGCGCACCGCAGTGAAGCGAACATGTCCAGCGCATGTAGGAAAGATGACGCCAAACGCCGGGATTCGGGATTCGGGATTTTCGCAAGTTCGTCGCCGTACCGCTTTTCTGTGGGAGGG
>NZ_JAGHWV010000024.1:18191-38835 GCF_017746095.1 Xanthomonas sp. D-109 | reverse complement strand
TGGGAGGGCGGCTTTTCTTTCAAAAACCGGCACTTTTTTCATCAAATCGCTTGACCGCGATTTGACCGCGGACAGCATGCTGCCATCCGAATCCCGAATCCCGAATCCCGAATCCCGAATCCCGAATCCCGAATCCCGAATCCCGAATCCCGGCTTTCAAGCCACAAACGGCCGGAAATTGATCCCCAACCCCGCCATGCCCTCGACCTCGCCGATCAGGTCGGCGCGCTGCAGCGGCCGCGACTCGATCCAGGGCTGCGACAGGATCAGGTGCAGGTTGGCGCCGTCGGCCTTCAGTTCCAGCGCCGGAATCGGGTCGGCCTCGTGCGCGCGGTGCAGCAGCACCGCCAGGCGCAGCAGCGCGGCCTTGCGCTTGGCGCTGAGCAGCAGGCGGTCGGGCAGCGCGTCGAACGCGGTCTTGGAGACGTTGCGGCGGTGCGTGCGCACCAGCGTGGCCAGCACCTGCTGCTCCTGCCGCGAGAAGCCAGCAATGTCCGAGTGTTCCAGCACGTAGGCACCGTGCACGTGGTACTGGCTGTGTGCGATCGCCTGGCCGAGTTCGTGCAGGCGCGCGGCCCAGCCGAGCATGCGCGCGTCGTCGGCATCCAGCGCCCAGTCGCCGGCGACCTGCTCGAACAGCGCCATCGCGGTGTGTTCCACGCGCGCGGCCTGCGCTTCGTCGATGCCGTAGCGCTGGGTGAGCGCGGCGATCGCGGTTTCGCGCGGATCGTTCTCGCCGCCGCGGCCGAGCATGTCGTAGAGGATGCCTTCGCGCATGGCCGCCTTGCTCACCATCAGCCGTTGCAGGCCCAGCGCCTGGAACGCCGCTTCCAGCACCAGCACGCCGCCGGCGATGATCGGCCGGCGGTCGGCGGACAGGCCCGGCAGGTCGATGTCCTCGATGCGCTTGGCCAGCAGCAGGCGGTCGCGCAGTTGCGGCAGCGCCTCGGCGGTGATCGCGCCCTTGGTCAGCTTCATCGCCGCGCAGATCTCGCCGATCGCCTTGTGCGTGCCGGACGAGCCCAGCGCCTCGTGCCAGCCCAGCGCACGGTACTGCCCGGCGAACTGCTGGAACTCGGCGCCGATCTCGGTCAGCGCGTCCTTCCACTTTTTCTTGGACAGCTTGCCGCCTGGGAAGAAGCGCCGCGTGCTGGCGATGCAGCCGGCCTGCAGGCTTTCGCGTTCCAGGGTCTGGAAGCCGCTGCCGATGATGAACTCGGTGGAGCCGCCGCCGATGTCGATCACCAGACGGCGTTCGTCCGGCTTGGGCGGCTGCGCATGGGCCACGCCCAGGTAGATCAGGCGCGCTTCCTCGCGGCCGCTGACCACTTCGATCGGATGGCCGAGCGCGGTTTCGCCGGGAATCAGGAAGGTCTGCGGCGAGCGCAACTGGCGCACGGTGTTGGTGGCCAACGCACGCACGCGCAGCGAGGGCAGGTCGCGGATGCGCTGGCCGAAGCGCGCCAGGCATTCCAGCGCGCGCTGCCGCGCCTCGGCGGACAACCCGCCCTTGTTGTCCAGGCCGTCGGCCATGCGCACGGTCTCGCGCAGGCGGTCCACCACCCGCAGCTGCCCGAGCTGATAACGGGCGATGACCATGTGGAAACTGTTGGAACCCAGGTCGATGGCGGCCAGCAGGTCGCCGTCGCGCAGCGGCGGATGAGTGGGGGAAGTGGCAGGCATGGCGGAATGGTAGCCGATGCGCGGCGCACGCCGTGGAGACGGCGCCGCGCTGCGCTCAGAGCCCGTCGAGCAGGGCCAGCTGCGCCGAATGCGGCGGCTGGTCCTGGCCCGGGGCCAGCTTGCGGTAGTTGCCGTCGGCGTCCAGTTCCCAGGCGTTGAGATTGTCGGCCAGATAGTTCTGCAGCACCTCGCGGTGGATGCGCTTGACCAGGTCCGGATCGAGGATCGGGAAGCCGGTCTCCACGCGCCGCAGCAGGTTGCGCTCCAGCCAGTCGGCGCTGGCGCAGAACAGTTCCGGCGCGCCGTCGTTGCCGAACCAGTAGACCCGGCTGTGCTCGAGGAAACGGCCGACGATCGAGCGCACCCGGATGTTGTCGGACACGCCCGGCACGCCGGGACGCAGGGTGCAGGCGCCGCGTACGATCAGGTCGATCTTCACGCCTGCCTGCGAGGCCGCATACAGCGCGCGGATCACCTGCGGCTCGTTGAGCGCGTTCATCTTGGCGATGATGCGGCCCGGGCGGCCGGCGGTGGCCAGCTTGGTCTCGCGCTCGATCCGGTGCAGCACGCCCGGGTGCAGGGTGAAGGGCGATTGCAGCAGGCGCTTGAGGCGGATCTTCGGCGCCAGGCCGGACAACTGCTGGAATAGCAGGTGCACGTCGTTGCCGATGTCCACGTCGGCGGTGATCAGGCTCAGGTCGGTATAGGCGCGCGCGGTGCCGCTGTGGTAATTGCCGGTGCCCAGGTGCACGTAGCGGCGCAGCTTGCGGCCTTCGCGGCGCACGATCAGCAGCATCTTGGCGTGGGTCTTGTAGCCGACCACGCCGTACACCACCTGCACGCCGGCTTCCTGCAGGCGGTCGGCCAGGCCCAGGTTGGCCTCTTCGTCGAAGCGCGCGCGCAGTTCCACCACCACGGTGACGTCCTTGCCGTTGCGCGCGGCCAGCACCAGCGCATCGACGATCGCCGAGTCCTTGCCGGTGCGGTACAGGGTCTGCTTGATCGCCAGCACGTTGGGGTCGATCGCGGCCTGCTTGATCAGGTCCAGCACCGCGGTGAAGGCGTCGAACGGGTGGTGCAGCAGCACGTCGCCGGCGGCGGCGATCTCGAAGATGCCTTCGCTGTCGCGCAGCGTGCGCGGGTTCATCGGCGGATACTTCAGGTCCGGGCGCTGCACCAGGTCGTAGACCTGGTTGACCCGGCTCAGGTTGACCGGGCCGTTGATGCGGTAGACGGCGTTTTCCGGCAACTCGAAGTTCTGCAGCAGGGTGCGCACGATCGACTTCGGGCAGTCCTCGGCGATCTCCAGCCGCACCGCCGGCCGGTAGCCGCGGTTGACCAGTTCGTCGCGCAGCGCCAGCGCCAGGTTCTCCACTTCCTCTTCGTCCACCACCAGTTCCGAGTTGCGGGTGACGCGGAACTGGTAGGAGCCCATCACCTCCATGCCCGGGAACAGCTCGTCGACGAAGGTGGACAGCACCGAGGACAGGAACACGAAGCTCTGGCCGCCCTCGGCCAGGCTTTCCGGCAACTGGATGATGCGCGGCAGCGAGCGCGGCGCGCGCACGATCGCCAGGTGGCCGACGCGGCCGAACGCGTCGGTGCCCTTGAGCACCACCACGATGTTCAGCGACTTGTTGAGGATCTTCGGGAACGGATGCGCCGGGTCCAGGCCCAGCGGCGACAGCACCGGCATGATCTCGTTGCGGAAGTAGGCGCGCAGCCAGCGCTTCTGTCGCGCGTTCCAGGAATGCCGGCCGAGCACGCCGATGCCGGCGTCCTTCAGCGCCGGGCGCAGCACCTCGTTCCAGCAGCGGTACTGCTGGTCGACCAGTTGCGCGGCGCGGTCGTGGATGGAGGTGAGGATGGCGCTGGGGCTCATCCCGTCCGGCGCCGGCGGCAGCCCGAATTCCTGCGCGTGGCGCACGGTGGCGGCGCGGATCTCGAAGAACTCGTCGAGGTTGGTGCAGGAGATGCACAGGAAGCGCAGTCGCTCCAGCAACGGCACCTGCGGGTCCTGTGCCTGCGCCAGGACCCGGAAATTGAAGTCCAGTTGCGACAGTTCGCGGTTGATGTACAGCGCGGGATCGCGCAGCGGATCGCTGGGAATGTCCGGGGGCGGCGTGGGCGGCAGGGCAGGGGCGCGGCGGGGCATGGCGGTACTCGTTAGGCGGAGGTCAGGGTGGCATGGTCGTGCCGCGGATGCACGCGCCCGGCGCCGAAGTGACAGGAGAAGGTGCTGCCCTTGCCGACTTCGCTCTCGATCTCCAGCCGCGCCTGGTGCAGGCCGAGCACGTGCTTGACGATCGACAGGCCCAGCCCGGTGCCGCCGCTCTCGCGCGACCGGCTGCTGGAGACCCGGTAGAAGCGCTCGGTGATGCGCGGCAGGTGATGCGCCGGAATGCCGTAGCCGCTGTCGCGCACCGATAGCACCGCACCGTCGCCCTCGCGGGCGAAGGTGATGCGGATGGTGCCGCCGGCCGCGGTGTAGCGCACCGCGTTGGTGACCAGGTTGGAGAAGGCGCTGTGCAGTTCCTTGTTGGAGCCGACCAGGTCGCAATCGGCCTCGTCGTGGACCTCGATGCGGTGCCGGCCCTGGCTGTGCGCCTCGGCCTCGCGGCGCAGCGTGGCCAGCATCGGCGCCATCGCGATCGACTCCTCGTTGGCGTGCTCCTGCGATTCCAGCCGCGACAGGGTGAGCAGGTCCTCGACCAGCTGGGTCATGCGCTGCGACTGCTTGCGCATCTCGGCGATCATCGGCCCCGAATCCGGGAAGTCCTCCGGATCGAGCATGTCCAGATAGCCGTGGACCACGGTCAGCGGCGTGCGCAGTTCGTGCGAGACGTTGGCGACGAAATCGCGGCGCACCTGCTCCAGTTGCAGCAGCTTGCTGACGTCGCGCGCGACCAGCAGCCAGTGATCCTCGGAATAGGGGATCAGGCGCAGGTTCAGGCGCAGGCGCTCGTCGACCGGCGAGGGCATGTCCAGCATCGGCTCGGCGTTGCGGCCGGCGCTGAGCCAGTGCGCCAGCGGCATCGGCTGCAGCCGCTCCACCACCGGCGCGCCGAGGTCGCCGGGATGGCGCAGGCCGAGCAGGCTGCCGGCCGCTTCGTTGAACCACTGGATGCGCTGGCTGTTGCGGTCGACCACCACCACCGCGTCGGGCAGCGCCGCGGCGGCGGCGCGGTAGGCGCGCAGCATGTCCAGCAGGCGCCGCTTGCGCACGCGCATTTCCGCCTGGCTGCGGTACAGCAGCCGGTCCAGCTCGTTCCACACGCCGGTGCCGGCCGGCGGCTCCCAGCGCTGGCGCGCGGTCAGCCGCCGCAGCACCCGTCGCAGCCGCCAGTAGTGCCAGCCCATCACCCCCAGCGACATCAGGGTCAGCGCCATCCACACGTGGCCGCCGATCCAGCCGACCAGCAACGCCAGCAGCAGCATGCCGGCGAGCGTGCCGAGGGTCTTCAACCAGGCGGAGCGGATGTGGCGGGGCATCGGGAACGCACTCTGTCGCAAAGGATCGTGATCCGTCCGCCGTTATAGCAGGCCAAGCTGGCGGTCAGATGGACGCAGAGAAGCGATAGCCGGACCCGCGGACGGTCTGCACCATGTTTTCCACCGCGAACGGCTCCAGCGTCTTGCGCAGGCGACGGATGTGCACGTCGATGGTGCGCTCTTCCACGTAGACGCTTCCGCCCCAGACGTGGTCGAGCAACTGCGCGCGGCTGTACACGCGCTCGGGATGGGTCATGAAGAAGTGCAGCAGGCGGTACTCGGTCGGGCCGATCGGCACCGGCGCCTCGCCGGCGAACACCCGGTGCGCGGCGCCGTCGATGCGCAGGCTGCCGACCGAGACGCTGCCGTCCTCGTCGTCCTCGCGGGTGCGGCGCATCACCGCGCGGATCCGCGCCAGCAGCTCGCGCGCGGAGAACGGCTTGACCACGTAGTCGTCGACGCCGGCTTCCAGGCCGCCGACCCGGTCGTTCTCCTCGCCGCGGGCGGTGAGCATGATGATCGGCACTTCGCGGGTCATCGCATCCTTGCGCCAGCGCCGCGCCAGTTCCAGGCCGCTGGTGCCGGGCAGCATCCAGTCCAGCAGGATCAGGTCCGGGACTCGGTCGGCGATCGAGGTCTGCGCCTCGCGGGCATCGCCGGCATGCACCGGCTCGAAGTCGCCCTTGCGCAGGGCGAACGCGACCATGTCGCGGATGGCCGGTTCGTCGTCGACGATCAGGATGCGTTTCTGCACAACGGCACCGTGGAACTGGGGAGGAAGGTCGCCAGTAGACTACGGTTTTATTACGTTTAAATGACGCCTGCCATGGGCGCGTTTCAGCGCCGTTGCATGTCCGAGTCCTGCACGCCCTGGCGGCGCAGTTCCAGCACCGTCGGGGTGATCGCGGCGATGCGCGCGTCGATGCGCGCCCGCGCCACGTAGTCCAGGTCGCTGCGCTTCTTCAGGTTGTTGAGCTGGATCAGCGCCTGCTCCGGGTGCCCGTTCAGGTAGGCGGCCTCGGCATAGGCCTCGCCGGCGCGGGTCTCGTCGCCGGCCAGTTCGCAGGCGCGGGCGAAGGTGCGCTGGAACACCGGATCCTCCGCGGCCGCCCCCAGCAGCGGCCGCAGCACCGCCTGGGCGCGCTGGCCGGCCTGGCGGCCGCCCTGTTCGTTGAGGGCGGTGGCATAGCTCAGCGCCACCGCGCGGTTGCTGGGCATGCGCTTGACCAGCGCCTCGAAGCGCTGGTCGGCGGCCTGGGCGCGGCCGGCCTTGGCCTCGGCCTCGGCCACAGCCACAGTCAGCCACCAGTTGTCCGGGTGCGCCTGCAGCAGGCCCTCCAGCGTCTGCGCCACGTCCTGCGCGCCGCCGCCGGCGCGCAGCCGGGCCAGCGCCAGGCCGTAGCGCTGGGCATCGCTCAGGCCCTGCTTGCTGCCCTGGCGCAGGCCCTCGTACTCGCGGATCGCATCGGCCGGGGTGTTGGCGCTGAACACGCGCAGCCGCTCGCGGGCCCACTCGAACTGGCCGCTGGGGCCGCGCGCGTAGTTGGCGAACGGCAGTTGCAGGCCGCCCGGCAGCAGCGGATTGCTGGGCGCGCCCAGCGGCTGGCTCAGCGACACGTCGTTCGGGTCGACCCGCTCCTGCAGGGTGCCGCCGGGCACGCTGGTGGTCACGGTCAGGGTGTTCTTCTTCATCTGCTCGGCGCGCTCACGCGCCTCGCTGATGCGGGTGGTGGTGACCGGGTGGGTCATCAGGAAGTCGGGGGTGCTGTAGCCGCCCTGGTTGCCGCGCATCGCCAGCGACATGCGCTCGAAGAAGCCGGCCATCGCATCGACGTCGTAGCCGCTGCGCGCCAGGGTGCGGATACCCAGGCGGTCGGCCTCCGATTCGTTGGAGCGGGTGTAGTCGATCTGCCGCTGCTGCATCAGCCCCAGGCCGCTGGCGATCGCAGCCTGAGTGGCGTCGCCGCTGGAGCGCCCGCCGGCCTGCTGCGCGGCGACCACCGCGGCGAGCATGCCGAGCAGGATCGGGATCTGGTCGCGCTGCGCCCGCTCCACCCCGCGCAGCACGTGCTGCTGGGTGACGTGGGCGATCTCGTGCGACAGCACCGCGGCCACCTCGTCCTCGCGCTCGGCGGTCAGCACCAGGCCGGCGTTGACCGCCACGTAGCCGCCGAGGGTGGCGAAGGCGTTGATCTGGCGGTCGCGCAGCATGAAGAAAGTGAACTTCTGCTGGGGCTGGTCGCTGTTGGCGCCGAGCCGGGTGCCCATGGTCTGCAGCCAGTCGTCGATCAGCGGGTCCTCGAGCACGTAGCCGTAGCTGCGCAGCTCGGCCAGCATCATCTTGCCGTACTCGGCCTGGCGCGCCGGGGTCAGCAGCTCGCCGGCGGAGGAGCCGATGTCCGGCAGCTTGTTCTCCTGGGCCGGCGCCACGGCGCAGGCGGTGGCCAGGGTGATCGCGAAGGCGAGCGGCAGCAGGCGCAAGACGGGCTCCAAGAGGACAGGCGGACGCCGGGTGGCGGCCGGGACGGCGGTGAATCCGGGATGATTCGCAGTGTTGCGGCAGCGGCCTCGAAAATCCACCCGGCCGCTACCATAGTGGCTTGGACCCTCTACACCGCCCGGAGTTTCCCGTGGACAACCCAACTGCCGACACCGGCCACGCCGACGGCCCGCCGATCACCCTCTATTCCACCGCGATCTGCCCGTATTGCGTGGCGGCCAAGAACTTCCTCAAGAGCAAGGGCCGCACCTGGAACGAGGTGCGGATCGACCTGGACCCGGCCGAGCGCGAGAAGATGGTCGCCCTGGCGCGGCGCACCAGCGTGCCGCAGATCTTCGTCGGCGACGTCCACGTCGGCGGCTACGACGACATGATGGCGCTGCACCGCGCCGGCAAGCTGGAGCCGTTGCTGGACGGCAACGCCCCCGAGGCGCAGGCATGAGCGGCGCCGCGACGGGCGAGGGCGGCGCGTCCGGGCAGGACCGGGTGCGCGAGTTCACCGAGTTCCGCCAGCGCATGAACCAGCGCATCCTGGCCGAGCCGAACCAGGTGGTGCGGCGCTTCTTCGCGCTGGACACCCAGACCTACCAGGCCGGCGCCCTGGACGTGAAGACCAAGGAACTGCTCGGCCTGGTCGCCTCGCTGGTACTGCGCTGCGACGATTGCATCAGCTACCACGTGGCCCAGTGCAAGGAGGCCGGGGTCAGCCGCGAGGAGTTCTTCGAGACCTTCTCGGTGGGCCTGGTGGTCGGCGGATCGATCGTGATCCCGCACCTGCGCCGCGCGGTGGACTTCCTCGACACGCTGGATGCCGGCGAGGCCGCCGCCCCGGCGCAGCACGCGCACGACTGAGCCCGCCGCGGCCTGTCGACGGCCGCCGGCACCGCGCCGGCGGCCGTCCGGTTTTGGGCGCCTTCACCGGCTTCGGGCATAATTACCGCTGAAACCTCCTTGCGCCTGCAGCCCCGGTTCCCGGGCGGCGCTCCCCCCTCTTGTACGGAAACCGCAACCCTATGACGCAGACAATCACGGTCATCCGTGGCGATGGCATCGGCCCGGAGATCATGGACGCCACGCTGTTCGTGCTCGACGCGCTGAACGCCGGCCTCACCTACGAATACGCCGACGCGGGCCTGGTGGCGCTGGAGAAGCACGGCGACCTGCTGCCGGCCGCCACGCTGGAGTCGATCCGCAAGAACAAGGTGGCGCTGAAGAGCCCGCTGACCACGCCGGTGGGCGAGGGCTTCAGTTCGATCAACGTGGCCATGCGTCGCCAGTTCGATCTGTACGCCAACGTGCGTCCGGCCAAGTCGTTCCCGAACACCAAGTCGCGCTTCGGCGCCGGCGTGGACCTGATCACCGTGCGCGAGAACACCGAAGGCGCCTACCTGAGCGAAGGCCAGGAAGTGTCCGCCGACGGCGAGACCGCGCTGTCGATGGCCAAGGTGACCCGCAAGGGCTCCGAGCGCATCGTGCGCTACGCCTTCGACCTGGCCCGCGCGACCGGCCGCAAGAAGGTCACCGCGGTGCACAAGGCCAACATCATCAAGTCCACCTCCGGCCTGTTCCTGAAGGTGGCGCGTGAAGTGGCGGCGAACTACCCGGAGATCGAATTCCAGGAAATGATCGTCGACAACGCCTGCATGCAGCTGGTGATGCGTCCGGAGCAGTTCGACATCATCGTCACCACCAACCTGTTCGGCGACATCCTGTCGGACCTGTGCGCCGGCCTGGTCGGCGGCCTGGGCCTGGCCCCGGGCGCCAACATCGGCGTGGACGCGGCGATCTTCGAAGCCGTGCACGGCTCGGCCCCGGACATCGCCGGGCAGGGCAAGGCCAACCCGTGCGCGCTGCTGCTGGGCGCGGCGCAGCTGCTGGACCACATCGGCCAGCCGCAGAACGCCGAGCGCCTGCGCAATGCCATCGTCGCCACCCTGGAAGCCAAGGACGGGCTGACCCCGGACCTGGGCGGCAGCGGCAACACCATGGGCTTCGCCCAGGCCATCGCCAGCCGCCTCTGAGCGCGCAGGAAGATCGCACGAAAAGAAAGGGCGCCCCTTGGCGCCCTTTTCTTTTGCTCGGAAGCCTGCCCGAGGCCGCTTCCGCTCATCGATCACGGGGAGCCGCTGTTGCGATTCCCCAATCCCGATTCCCGACTCCCGGCTTCAGTTCCGCGATTGCAGCTTCGACAGCAGGCGCAGGAACTCCAGGTACAGCCACACCAGCGTCACCATCAGGCCGAACGCGCCGTACCACTCCATGTACTTGGGTGCGCCCTGTTCGACGCCGCTCTCGATGAAGTCAAAGTCCAGCACCAGGTTCAGCGCCGCCACCACCACCACGAACAGGCTGAACAGGATGCCGACCGTGCCGGAGGCGTGGATGTACGGGATCTGGATGTTGAAGAAGCCCAGCACCATGGTCGCCAGGTACACCAGGGCGATGCCGCCGGTTGCCGCGACCACGCCCAGCTTGAAGTTCTCGGTGGCCTTGATCATGCCGCTGCGGTAGGCGAACAGCATCGCGAACAGCGTGCCGAAGGTCAGCAGCACCGCCTGCAGCACGATGCCGTTGAAGCGCACTTCGTACACCGCCGAGATCGAACCCAGGAAGAAGCCTTCCACCAGCGCGTACAGTGGCGCGGTGATCGGCGCCCAGTTCTTCTTGAAGATGGTGATCATGGCCAGGATGAAGCCGCCGATGGCGCCGCCCAGCGCGTAGCCGACCACGCCCGGGGCGATCGTCTCGTTGCCCGCGGCGTCGATCGAGATCGACTGGCTCCAGGCGAACACGGCGGTGATCACGCTCAGCATCAACAGCACGCCGGTCTTGTTGGCGGTGCCGTTCAGGGTCATCGCGCCGCTGTCGCGCGCGACCACCGCGCCGCTGCCGAGGTCGAGGAAAGTGGAGTCCTTCAGTGCGGGATTGCCGCTGCGAAACATGCTGTTTTCTCCTTCGAAAGTGGCGCTCGGGCCGGTGCCGATGGCAAGCCGCGAGCATAGCGCAGGCGATGTTGCGTACATGCGACGTTGACAGCGGGCCGCAAGCTTCCCACAATAGCCGACCTTTCCGGCCTTGGCCGCGAGGGATGTTCCGCCGGGGTATAGCGCAGTCTGGTAGCGCGCCTGCTTTGGGAGCAGGATGTCGGGGGTTCGAATCCCTCTACCCCGACCAATCCGATGTCCAACGGCGGAAAGGAATGCGACAATCCAGCCAGGGCGCCCGTAGCTCAACTGGATAGAGCACCGGCCTTCTAAGCCGGCGGTTACAGGTTCGATTCCTGTCGGGCGCGCCACACCGGCGCCGGGCGGGAGATGCAAGGTTTCAATGGTGGCTGTAGCTCAGTTGGTTAGAGTACTGGATTGTGATTCCAGATGTCGGGGGTTCGAGTCCCCTCAGCCACCCCATTGATCGCGTGACCCGATGCTTCGCGGGGTGTTGCAACGAAGCAAAAAAGCACATAGAATGTGCGACTCAGTTTCAGGGCCGTTAGCTCAGTTGGTAGAGCAGTTGACTCTTAATCAATAGGTCCAAGGTTCGAATCCTTGACGGCCCACCAAATCAAGCAGCCACTTAGCGCAAGCCAAGTGGCTGTTTTTTTATGTGCTAAGCGTGCGCGAGCGCATGCCGGCGATGGCGTCGCTTCCGCGCGATCCGGTCAGCGTTGCGCTGCCGCGATCGCAAGCGCCGCGTCCACCATCGCGTCGGGCCGTAACGGATCGTCGTCGATGCGGATGTCCGGCGTCAGCCACCGCGGCGTGGCTGCGCCCGACGGTCGCACCAACAGGAGCCGCGGAGCCCACAGCACCAGTCCGGTCTGCGGCAGCACGATTTTCTGAACGCCGCCGGTCTGTGTGCTCCTGACGCTGGCGCCTTCACCGATCAGCGTCCCGGCATGGAAATCCTGCATCGCGTTGGCGAACAGCACCGCCGAGGAATACGTGCCGGGGCCGATCAATACATAGACCTTGCCGTCGAAGTGCAGGGGATCGTCGCTGCGCGGAGCGCTCCACGTCTCCACGGTTCCGCTCAGCACATCGCCCGCCCGTTCGTGTTTCGCAGGGTCGTCGCGGAGCGTTTTCTTGGTGTAGCGCGATGCCCAGCGATAGGGGCGGTCGGCGAGATAGGGCAGCAGCCCCTGCAGCCACAGCGCATCGTCGCCGCCGCCGTTCTGCCGCACGTCGATGACGAGCGTGCGCGTGCCGCTTGTCTTCATCTGCTGGAACGCGCGATGCGCGAACGCCACGAATGCAGCCGGTTCGGGCCAGGAGAAGGTCCGGATGGTCATGACCGCGGAGGCGTCCGGGCGCAATCCGAACGCGAACTGTTGGTCGAAATCGTCCTCGCCGACCATGATCGCAGGACGCGCGTGGCTCGCGGGTCGGCGCAGCCGCGCCTGCGGCGGTCCGGCGAACGTCAGTTCGAACGTCGCGGTTGCGCCATACACCTTCCAGTAGAAGAACCACCAGCGTCGCGACAACAGGTCGGCGCGGAAGCGCGCGCTGTCGCCGTGCACGTGCGCGAGCAGTGTGCGGGCGACAGCGCCTGCGGGAACGCCATTGATGGTCGCGACCGGTTTGCCGGAAAGCGCCGTCGCAGTGCCGCCCAGCTCGGAGAGGATCCGTACCCGCGCTTGCGCATCGACCGTGACCTCGAAGGGAAACAGAGCGCCTCCGCTGCGCAGGTGCTGTTCCGTCTCTGCGCGCCAGTCGGCGTAGCCGACAAAAAAATGGCCATCGGCAAGCAGCGGGTTGAGCGTGGAGAAGTCCCGCCAGGCCGCGTCGCGGTCCAGCCCGGGCGAGGCCCGCTGCCGCAACGCATCGATGGCGAGCTGAAGCTGGGTCGGATCGACCGAATGCGACGGATCCGGGTGGGTCGCTGCGATTCCCGCCTGGAGCGCGTCGAGGTCGGCATGGAGCTGCTGCGTGCTGTAGCGTTCGGCCGCCTGGGCCGTTGGCGCCAGTACCGACGCCACGGCAAGAAGGAAAAAGAGTGCATGGAGCGGTTGCGGCCTTCGCATGAAGATCCCCCGGAAATGTTTTGAAAAAGTACCATATAATTTCAACATGACGAAAAACGCCAAGCAGCCGTTCGACGCCACCGCGATCCGGGATCCGGCGCATATCCGTCTGTTGGCGTCCCCGGTGCGCCAGGAGCTCGTGGACACACTGGCGTCGTTGGGGGGAGTGGCGACCGTCGCCGAGTTGTCCGAGCAGTTGGGGCGGCCGGCGGATGGGCTCTACTACCATCTGCAGCTCCTCGCAGAGGGCGACCTGGTGCAGGAAGGCGAGGGTGCTGCAGGGGAGCGGATCTTCCGCTTGGCGGGCGCTGCAGGCGTGCCGCTGCGCCTGTCCTACGACCTGGCCAGCGACGCGGCGTCCGCGGCCCTGGCCGCCTACGCCAAGGGACTGGTGCAGGTCGCCGAGCGCGATTTCCAGGCTGCCTTGAAACAGCGCACTGTCGAGGTCGACGGCCCCGGCCGGCAACTGTGGGCGGCGCGCAACAAGGGCTGGCTCAACCAGGCGGAACTGGCCGAGGCCAATGCGCTGCTGGAGCGGCTATGCGACCTGCTGAGCCGCCCGCGCGATCCGTCGCGCGATCGGCCGATGTCGCTGGCGTTCGTGCTGGCGCCGGCCGCAGTGCGCGGACGGCGCCGGGTGCCCAAGCGCTGAGGGCAAGGCTGCCTGGCGCCTCGGCATCGGCGGGATCGCGGGAATGTGTGCGCCGCCGCCGCTATTTCGACGCTCGATCTTCGCCGTGAGGCAGCCTAAAGCATTGATTGAAAAGATCTGTGGCATTGCATTCCGATCGGCGCGCGCGCGCCTCGCCTCCTCGGCTGCCGACTGGGCCGGGCGGCATCCGCTGCGTCGGGCGCCTTTTTCTTTGTCGGCAGGCCTGCAACAATGCACAGGCGCGCGCTCAGGCGTTGCAGCGCGAAAGTGGCGGAATTGGTAGACGCCCTGGTTTTAGGTACCAGTGCCGCAAGGCGTAGGGGTTCGAGTCCCCTCTTTCGCACCATCCAGCCCCCTGCGGCCCCCGCGGCGACGGCGGGTTCGGCGTTGTCACCGCGGCCTCCCGGCCCTGCGCTGGCAGGCGCCGCGGGAATAGGCGAAACTATCCGGCTGCGGCGGCTGTCCCGTGCCCGCGCCAACCCGTACTTTTCTACATCGTGCCGAGAGCCGTGGGCTCCCGGTGGCAGGAGTCCACATGCAAGCTTCGATCGAAACCACCGGTACCCTGGAACGGCGTCTGACCTTCACCCTGCCGGAGGATCGCCTGGAAACCCATGTCGGCGGCCGCCTGCGCGAAGTCGCGCGCACCGCGCGGATCAAGGGCTTCCGTCCGGGCAAGATTCCGGCCAAGGTGATCGAGCAGCGCTTCGGGCCGCAGATCCGCGCCGAGGCGCTGGACGGCCTGCTACGCGAGACCTTCGACTCGGCCGTGCGCGAGCACGAGCTGCGTCTGGCCGGCAATCCGCGCATCGACCGCGCCGGCGACAACGAGCTGCAGTTCGTGGCCACCTTCGAAGTGGTGCCGGACTTCGGCGACATCGACGTGTCCACGCTGCAGGTGATCCGCCACACCGCCGAGGTCACCGACGCCGACATCGAGCAGATGATCGAGAACCTGCGCCTGCAGCGCCGCACCTGGCAGCCGGCCGCACGTCCGGCGCAGGACGGCGACCTGGTGACCCTGGAGACCTGGTCGCAGGTCGGCGACGAGCGTCTGCCGGCCGAGGGCGTGGAGAAGGGCAGCAGCGTGATCGGCTCGGGCGTCATGTTCCCGGCGATCGAGCAGGGCCTGGTCGGCCTGTCCAAGGGCGAGGAGAAGACGCTGACCGTCGACTTCCCGGCCGACTGGCGCGTGCCGCAGTTCGCCGGCAAGCAGGTCCAGGTGCACGTGAAGGCGGTCGACGTGGCCGCGCCGGTGCTGCCGGAGGTGGACAAGGAGTTCATCAAGAGCTTCGGCGTGAAGAGCGGCGATGCCGAGCAGTTCCGCAAGGACATCCGCATCAACCTGGAGCGCGAGCTCAAGGGCGCGCTGATGAACCGCCTGCGTCGCGAAGTCGGCGAGCAGCTGATCGCCGCCTACGCGTCGGTGGAAATGCCGCCGCGCCTGGTCGAGAACGAGGCGCGCGCCATGCTGGCGCAGCAGGTCGAGCAACTGCGCCGTTCCGGCCGCGACCCGGGCCAGGTGCCGGACGACGCCCACCAGGGCTTCATGGACGCCGCACGCAAGCGCGTGCTGGTCGGCCTGCTGGTCGGCGAGGTCGCCCGCCGCAACGAACTGCGCCTGGACCCGAAGCGGGTCTCGGAGACGCTGCGCCTGATCGCCTCGACCTACGAAGAGCCGGAGCAGGTCATTGAGATGTACCGCAACGATCCCCAATTGATGGGGGGACTGCAGAGCCGTGTGATGGAAGAGCAGGTGATCGACTGGATCGCCGAGCGCGCCCAGCACACCGAGCAGGCGATGTCGTTCCAGGACGCGATCCGTCAATAAGACGACGCGTCGCCGCGTTGCGCAGCCGACCTGCGCGACGCGGATCCCGTTTCACCTCCCCGCGGCGGCGGGGCGCAACACGATGCGAAGCCCTGCACACCCCCGTGCAGGGACGGACCCCGAGCAGCAGGAGATCACCGCGTGGACAATGTGACCAAGGCCTTGAATCTGGTTCCGATGGTGGTCGAACAGACCAGTCGTGGCGAGCGTGCCTACGACATCTATTCGCGTCTGCTGAAGGAGCGCCTGATCTTCCTGGTTGGCCCGATCGACGACCACATGGCCAATGTGATCGTGGCCCAGCTGCTGTTCCTGGAAGCGGACAATCCGGAGAAGGACATCAGCATCTACATCAACTCGCCGGGCGGCGTGGTCACCGCCGGCATGGCGATCTACGACACCATGCAGTACATCAAGCCGGACGTGAGCACCATCTGCGTCGGCCAGGCCGCCTCGATGGGCGCGCTGCTGCTGGCGTCGGGCGCGGCGGGCAAGCGCTATGCGCTGCCGAACTCGCGGGTGATGATCCACCAGCCGCTGGGCGGCTTCCAGGGCCAGGCCACCGATATCGACATCCACGCCCGCGAGATCCTGACCCTGCGCGCGCGGCTGAACGAAATCCTGGCCAAGCACACCGGCCAGTCGCTGGAGACCATCGCCCGCGACACCGAGCGCGACAACTTCAAGAGCGCCATCGACGCGCAGGCCTACGGCCTCGTCGACCAGGTCCTGGAGCGTCGTCCGGATGAGTCCATCCAGCCGGCATAAGGCTTGCATGTACTGCAAAACGCAGCGTATTCCGCAGGGCCGGGGTCGGGCTAGCGTCCTCCCGGCCCTGTGCTATTCTCGAAATCGAACCCCCGTTCATCGGGTGGGGTAACTGGGTAAGCGAAGCAATGAGCGAAGACCGGCAAGGCCGTTCCGGCGACAGCAACAAGATCCTGTACTGCTCGTTCTGCGGCAAGAGTCAACACGAGGTCCGTAAGCTGATCGCCGGGCCCAGCGTGTTCATCTGCGACGAATGCGTCGAGTTGTGCAACGACATCATCCGCGAGGAGCTCGAGGAGAAGGCGCAGTCGGCACGCAGCAGCCTGCCCAAGCCGCGCGAGATCCTCGAAGTGCTCGACCAGTACGTGATCGGCCAGCAGCGCGCCAAGCGCACGCTCGCCGTGGCCGTGTACAACCACTACAAGCGCATCGAGAGCCGGCAGAAGAACGACGAGGTCGAACTGGCCAAGTCCAACATCCTGCTGGTCGGTCCGACCGGTTCGGGCAAGACGCTGCTGGCCGAAACGCTGGCGCGCCTGCTCAATGTGCCGTTCACCATCGCCGATGCAACCACGCTGACCGAAGCCGGCTACGTCGGCGAGGACGTGGAGAACATCATCCAGAAGCTGCTGCAGAAGTGCGACTACGACGTCGACAAGGCGCAGCAGGGCATCGTCTACATCGACGAGATCGACAAGATCTCGCGCAAGAGCGAGAACCCGTCGATCACCCGCGACGTGTCCGGCGAAGGCGTGCAGCAGGCGCTGCTGAAGCTGATCGAAGGCACGGTCGCCTCGGTGCCGCCGCAGGGCGGGCGCAAGCATCCGCAGCAGGAATTCCTGCAGGTGGACACCAAGAACATCCTGTTCATCTGCGGCGGCGCGTTCGCCGGCCTGGACAAGGTGATCCAGCAGCGCTCCAACGATGCCGGCGGCATCGGCTTCGGTGCCAAGGTCAAGAGCGTCGAGCGCAAGCGCGAGGTGGGCAAGATCCTGGCCGACGTCGAGCCGGAAGACCTGATCAAGTTTGGCCTGATCCCCGAGTTCGTCGGCCGCCTGCCGGTGGTCGCCACGCTCGAGGAACTGGACGAGCCGGCGCTGATCAAGATCCTGACCGAGCCCAAGAACGCCATCACCAAGCAGTTCAAGAAGCTGTTCGAGATGGAAGGCGTGGAGCTGGAGTTCCGCCAGGACGCGCTGCTGGCCATCGCCAAGAAGGCGCTCAAGCGCAAGACCGGCGCGCGCGGCCTGCGCACCATCGTCGAGTCGGTGCTGCTGGACACGATGTACGAGCTGCCGTCGCAGGAGAACGTCAGCAAGGTGGTGGTGGACGAGTCGGTGATCGAGCACAAGTCCGAGCCGTACCTGATCTACCAGACCCCGCCGGCGGCGCCCAAGGTCGCCTCTGCGGAGTGACCCCGGGCCGGAGGCGCGCGGCGGCCCTGCCGCGTGCCCCGGGCTTGCTGGTAAGTCGCTGAAACTTAAAGGGGTTCTGCGCTCCCCTTGCATCGTCCAGCCGATGGCCCCATAACGGGGCCATCGGCGTTTTTATGGCCGCCCGCATCGCGTTCCCGCCTCCCAAATCGGAATCCTCATGGCCCAGTCCCAATCCGAAGTCCTCGACCTGCCGGTCCTGCCATTGCGCGACGTCGTGGTCTTCCCGCACATGGTCATCCCGCTGTTCGTCGGTCGCGACAAATCCATGCGCGCGCTCGAGCACGCGATGGAGGCCGACAAGCGCATCCTGCTGGTCGCGCAGAAATCCGCCGAGACCGACGATCCGGCGGCGGCCGACCTCTACAACGTCGGCACGCTGGCGCAGGTGCTGCAATTGCTGAAGCTGCCCGACGGCACCATCAAGGTGCTGGTCGAGGGGCTGTCGCGCGTCAGCGTCGACAAGGTCGCCGAGCGCGACGGCGCGCTGCAGGGCGAAGGCCGCGAGATCGACGCCGCCGAATCGCGCGAGGAGCGCGAGGTCGAGGCGATCGCGCGCTCGCTGATGTCGTTGTTCGAGCAATACGTCAAGACCAACCGCAAGCTGCCGCCGGAACTGCTGCAGACCCTGTCCGGCATCGACGAGCCCGGCCGCCTGGCCGACACCATCGCCGCGCACATCGGCGTGCGCTTGGCCGACAAGCAGCGCCTGCTGGAAACGCTGGAAGTGGGCGAGCGCCTGGAGATGCTGGTCGGCCTGGTCGATGGCGAGATCGACGTGCAGCAGCTGGAAAAGCGCATCCGCGGCCGGGTCAAGTCGCAGATGGAGAAGAGCCAGCGCGAGTACTACCTCAACGAGCAGATGAAGGCGATCCAGAAGGAACTGGGCGACCTCGACGATGCGCCGGGCGAACTGGAGGAGCTGGCGCGCAAGATCGCCGAGGCCGGCATGCCCAAGCCGGTGGAGACCAAGGCCAAGGCCGAGCTCAACAAGCTCAAGCAGATGTCGCCGATGTCGGCCGAAGCCGCGGTGGTGCGCAATTACCTCGACTGGCTGCTGGGCGTTCCGTGGAAGAAGCGCAGCAAGGTGCGCAAGGATCTGAAGGTCGCGCAGGAAACCCTCGACGCCGATCACTACGGCCTGGAGAAGGTCAAGGACCGCATCCTCGAGTACCTCGCGGTGCAGTCGCGGGTGAAGCAGATGAAGGGGCCGATCCTGTGCCTGGTCGGGCCGCCGGGCGTGGGCAAGACCTCGCTGGGCCAGTCCATCGCCAAGGCGACCAACCGCAAGTTCGTGCGCATGTCGCTGGGCGGCGTGCGCGACGAGGCGGAGATCCGCGGGCATCGCCGGACCTACGTCGGTTCGATGCCGGGTCGCATCGTGCAGAACCTCAACAAGGTCGGCAGCAAGAACCCGCTGTTCGTGCTCGACGAGATCGACAAGATGTCGATGGACTTCCGCGGCGATCCCTCCTCGGCGCTGCTGGAAGTGCTCGACCCCGAGCAGAACAACGCCTTCAACGACCACTACCTGGAAGTGGACCTGGACCTGTCCGAAGTGATGTTCGTGGCGACCTCCAATTCGCTGAACATCCCCGGCCCGTTGCTGGACCGTATGGAGGTGATCCGCATCCCCGGCTACACCGAGGACGAGAAGCTCAACATCGCCACGCGCTACCTGGTGCCCAAGCAGCTCAAGGCCAATGGCCTGAAGCAGGACGAGCTGGACATCGGCGCCGACGCGATCCGCGACATCGTGCGCTACTACACGCGCGAATCCGGTGTGCGTAACCTCGAGCGCGAAGTCGCCAAGATCTGCCGCAAGGTGGTCAAGGAGATCGCCCTGGCCGGTCCGCAGCCGGCCGCCCCGGCGAAGAAGGCCGCAGCGAAGAAGGGTGCCGTGCGCAAGGACAAGGCGCGCGTGAGCGTCGGCTCGAAGAACCTGGACAAGTACCTGGGCGTGCGCCGTTACGACTTCGGCCGTGCCGAGGAGCAGAACGAGATCGGCCTGGTGACCGGCCTGGCCTGGACCGAGGTCGGCGGCGATCTGCTGCAGATCGAGTCGACCCTGGTCCCGGGCAAGGGCGCGGTGATCCTGACCGGCCAGCTCGGCGACGTGATGAAGGAATCGGCGTCGGCCGCGTTGTCGGTGGTGCGCTCGCGCGCCGAGCGGCTCGGCATCGAGGCGGACTTCCTGCAGAAGCACGACGTCCACCTGCACGTGCCGGACGGCGCCACGCCGAAGGACGGCCCCAGTGCCGGCATCGCGATGGTGACCTCGCTGGTGTCGATGCTGACCAAGGTGCCGGTCAAGTCGGAGGTGGCGATGACCGGCGAGATCACCCTGCGTGGCCGCGTCTCGGCGATCGGCGGACTCAAGGAGAAGCTGCTGGCCGCACTGCGCGGCGGCATCCGCACCGTGCTGATTCCCGAGGAGAACCGCAAGGATCTGGCTGACATCCCGGAGAACGTCACCCGCGATCTGAAGATCGTGCCGGTGAAGTGGATCGACGAAGTGCTGGATCTGGCACTGGAGCGTCCGCTCGCGCCCAAGCCCGCCGCCGATGCCGAACAGGCACCGACGCGGCGCAAGCAGAAAGCATCCTCGAACCCGCGCGTCAAGCACTGACGCGCGCTGAACCGCACCCGCGCAAACGGCTCAAACCCGCGCCGTTGTTGGCTTTTCGGCTTGCGCGGGTATGGGCCCGCTGGTATAAATGCAGCGCTTGCGAGCACCGCGAACGGGCGTGCTTGGTAGTGCAAAACATATCCATCGGGGTCTCGCCAAGGCGAGGCAGGCCACGCCGACACCCGATCCTCAATCCGCGGTCTTCTGCCGCACATGGAGTCATCAAGAAATGAATAAAGCCGAACTGAACGACGCGATCGCCGCTGCCGCCGACATCTCCAAGGCCGAAGCCGGTCGTGCCATCGACGCCTTCGTGTCGGAAGTGACCAAGGCCCTGAAGAAGGGCGACAGCGTCACGCTCGTGGGCTTCGGCACCTTCCAGGTGCGCGACCGTGCCGAGCGCACCGGCCGCAACCCGAAGACCGGCGACTCCATCAAGATCGCGGCGTCGAAGAATCCGACGTTCAAGGCTGGTAAAGCGCTGAAGGATGCCGTAAACTAATCGACTCGCTAGGGTGCTTAGCTCAGCGGTAGAGCGTCTCCTTTACACGGAGAGGGTCGGGGGTTCGAAACCCTCAGCACCCACCAGAGCACCAAGCGACAGGTTTCAAAAGCGGAGTGGTAGTTCAGTCGGTT
>NZ_JAGHWV010000024.1:0-18030 GCF_017746095.1 Xanthomonas sp. D-109 | reverse complement strand
TTCGAGTCCCGTCCACTCCGCCATTTGTACGCGAAACCCCCGAGCGATCGGGGGTTTCTTTTTTTCCGCAACGCGCTGGTGTTCGCCCCCGATTGCCACCGCGGCGCATGAGCGGCGCGGGTTGCCGGGCCGCCGGTTCTGCCGCAAGGCGTGAAGCGGGTTAAACTGCGCGGCTCGCCAATAGGCCGTCGGTTCCCAATGCTGCAGAAACTTCGCGAAAAGACCTCGGGCTGGATCGCCACCGCGATCATCGGTCTGTTGATGATTCCGTTCCTGTTCGTCATCGACAACAGCTACCTCGGTGGCGTCGGTGCCAACAATGTCGCCAAGGTGCAGGCGCCGCCGTCGTGGTGGTCGTCGGCGCCGTCGTGGTGGCCGGTGTCGCTGCTGTGGCAGCACCACGAAGTGAGCACGGAGCAGTTCCGTACCCGCTTCGAGCAGGCGCGCATCCAGGCGCGCGAGCAGCAGGGCGAGAACTTCGATCCGCGTGCGTTCGAAAGCATCGACAACAAGCGCAAGCTGCTCGATCAATTGATCGACGAGCAGGTGGCGAAGTTGTCGGCCGAGCGCGCCGGCGTGGTCATCGGCGATGCCGCAGTGCGCGATTACATCAGCTCCATGCCTGCGTTCCAGAACGACGGCAAGTTCGATCCGGAGCGCTACCGCCTGGCCCTGGCCTCGGGTACGCCGCCGCGCACGCCGACCATGTTCCAGCAGCTGGTGCGCGATGCGCTGCAGCAGTCGGTGATTCCGTCCGGCATCGCCGAATCGGCGTTCGCCACCAAGCAGGAGACCGATCGCCTGCTGAAGATGCTGGGCGAAACCCGCGACGTGGAGATGGCGCTGTTGCCGGAGATGCCGGCCGACACCGCGCCGGTCAGCGACGCGCAGGTGCAGCAGTGGTACGACTCGCACAAGTCCGACTTCAAGCAGCCGGAAACCGTGACGATCGAGTACGTCGACCTCAACGCGGCCAACCTGCCGCCGGTCAAGCCGGCCGATGAGGCGACGCTGCGCAAGCGCTACGACGACGAGAAGGCGCGCTTCGTCGAGCCCGACCAGCGGCTGGCATCGCACATCCTGATCAGCGCCGGCAAGGACGCGGCCTCGCAGAAGGCGGCCGAGGCCAAGGCCGCCAAGCTGGCGGCCGAAGCCAAGCAGCCCGGCGCCGATTTCGCCGCGCTGGCCCGCGCCAACTCCGACGATCCCGGTTCCAAGAACGCCGGCGGCGATCTGGGCTGGGTGGAGAAGGGCGTGATGGTGAAGCCGTTCGAGGATGCGCTGTTCGCGATGAAGCCCGGCGAGATCGTCGGCCCGATCAAGAGCGAGTTCGGCTATCACGTGATCCAGCTGCGCCAGGTCAAGGGCGGCGAAGGCAAGTCGTTCGAGCAGGTGCGCGACCAACTCGCCAGCGAGCAACTGAAGGCCGACAGCGAGAAGGCCTTCAGCGACCTGAGCGGCAAGCTGGTGGACCTGGTCTACAAGAACCCGACCGCGCTGGCCTCGGCGGCGAAGGAAGTGGGCCTGCCGGTGCAGACGCTGGGGCCGTTCTCGCGCGCAAACGCCAGCGGCATCGCTGCGCAGCCGGCGGTGCTGCGCGCCGCGTTCTCCGACACCCTGGTGCAGGACGGCACGGTCAGCGACCCGATCAACCTGGGGCCGAACCACAGCGTGCTGATCCGCGTGACCCAGCACCAGCCGGAGCAGATCCAGCCGCTGGCCAAGGTGCATGAGCAGGTCGTCGCCGCGGTGCATGCCGATCGCACCGCCAAGGCCGCCGCCGCCAAGGCCGACGCGCTGCTGGCGCGCCTGCGCAAGGGCGAAACGCTGCAGGCCTTGGCTGGCCCGGAGAAGCTGCAGATCAACCCGATGCCCGGGCTGCCGCGCAACGTGCCGATGCCGAGCGCACAGGCCAGCCAGGCGATCTTCAGCGCGCCGCAGCCGGCCGACGGCAAGCCCTCGGTGGGCAAGGTCGAGTTGCCTGCCGCGCCGGGCACGGTGGGCAAGCGCTATGCGCTGTTTGCCGTCACCAAGGTCACGCCGGGCGATCTGAGCAAGGTGCCGGCCGAGCAGCAGACGATGTTCCAGCAGCAGCTGGCGCGCATCGAAGGCGAGGCCGATGCCAAGGCCTACGTCGATGCGATGCGCAAGCACTTCAAGATCAGCGTGCAGGAGTCGCAGCTGTAACAGCGGCGCCGTCGATACGTGCTGTCACGCAACAGGCCCGGCATTGCCGGGCCTGTTGCGTTTCAGAGTGGCATCAACGTGTGCGTCTTGCCGCGCACAGCGTGCGGCAATGTGCGCGCACGCACAGGGCGTGCGCCGGCTGGCAGGTTGGGTGGGCACGAAGGGCGGCAGCGGCCGCCATCGTTCGCTGGGCGCGAGGCGCTGTGCAAGCTGGCTGCGATCGAGGCAAAGCGTCCTGCCCGTCGGGCAGTGCGCGGGCTGCCGCAGGCGCTGGGCGCGGTGAGGCGCCAGGCTCGCAGAGGTTCGCGTCGTGTCAGGCGCCGCTCGGGTCGTGGTCATTCCCGCGACGCGGCTGCATGTCCTCGGGCGTTGCAGCGTGTTCCGGACGTCGTCCCGCCGAAGCGGGAGCGCTCAGTCCTCGTAGCTCAGCACCATGCCTGGACGCAGCACGCTGCGTGCGGACAGGCCGTTCTTCATCAGCAGCGCCTGCACGGTGATGCCGTAGCGCTTGGCGATGTTCCAGGCGGTGTCGCCGTCGCGCACGGTGTGGGTGTGGCGGGAGCGTGCGCCAGCGCGGGTGGCGCGGCTCGGCGCGGGGCTGTCGTCGGCGCTGGCCACGGTGGCGACAACCGGAGCGTCGTCCTGCGTGGGCAGTGCGGTGTCCTGCGTGGGCAGTGCGGTGTCCTGCTGGGCCAGCACCGGGCCGCCCACGCTGCGCGGTGCCAGCACCGGCAGTGCGCGCTTGGCGCCGCGGCCGGTGCCCAGGGCCGGATTCAGCCGGGCGAGCTGGTTGCCCTGCAGCGCCTGGCGCCGTGCCCACTCGTCCAGCGCCATGCCGGCGGGCAGGGTCTGCGCCTGCAGGATCGGCACGTCGCGGTCCAGCGAGGCCATCCATTCGTCGCGGGTCTGCGCCTGTTCCAGCACGCAGGCCAGCGCGTGCAGCTTCTCGACATAGGCATAGGTGACCGAAGACAGCCCGGGCAGCTTGTCCGGCTGCGCGTTCTGCGCGTTCATGCCGGCGCGGCGCATCGACTGCAGCACGCGGTACTCGCCGGCGTTGTAGGCCATGATCGCCAGGCGCCAGTCGCCGCCGAACATGCCGTGCAGGGTCTTCAGGTAGCGCACCGCGGCGCGGGTGGAGTCGACCGCGGACAGGCGGCCGTCGTAGCCGTTTTCCAGCGGAACGTCGTGGTTGCGCGCGGTGCCGGGGATGAACTGCCACAGGCCGGCCGGGCCGCCGCTGTTGCGCGCGGCCGGACGGTAGCCGCTCTCCACGAACGGGATCAGCGCGAACTCGGTCGGCAGGTTGGCCGCGCGCAGTTCGTCGACCACGTAGCCGAACAGCGGCAGCACGTCCTCGTCCTCGTCGGCCAGGCGCGAGGGGGCGCGCGAGAACTGCTGCTGCCAGCGCGCATCGGTGGCACCGGCATCGCAACGCGCGTCGGCCAGGCCGTCGCGGAAGCGGGCGAGGATGTCGTGCCCGTTACGGGTGGTGGGCGGCGGCAGTGCCGCCGCATCCGTCGGCAGACCATTCAGGCCGGCCACGGTCTGCTCGAGTGCGGCCGCAAGCGGGGTCGCGGCCGCCGCGGCGGGCGCCGCCGACGCCATCGCCAGCGTCAGCGCCGCCGTCAACGCCAGCGCCCTCATGCGCGGAAATCGTCTTTCCAGCGCCTCAATTCGGCGAAGACTTCCACTTCGTCGGACACCCCCCGGCCGAGCCGGGCGCCGATCGCCTGCTGGATCGCCGCCGAGGCGGTACGCAGGAACGGATTGGTCGCCAGTTCGCTGGCGAGGGTGACGGGAACGGTGGGTCGGGCAGCGTGACGCATGGCCTGGGCTTCCTGATGGCGCTGCCGCAGGGCAGCGTTGGTGGGATCGACCGTGACGGCGAATGCCGCATTGGCCAAGGTGTATTCGTGTCCGCAGCAGACCAGCGTCTGCCCCGGGAGGGCGGACAGGCGCTGCAGCGAACCCAACATCTGGGAGGGCGTACCTTCGAACATGCGCCCACAGCCCAGGCTGAACAGCGTATCGCCGCTGAACAGGTGACCGTGGCCGACATAGGCCAGGTGCGAGCGGGTGTGGCCGGGGACGGACAGGGTATCGAACTGCCAGTCCAGCACCTTCACGACATCGCCGTCGCCGACCCGCTCGCACGAAAATCCAGCGATCCGCGGGTCGTCCGGCGCGTACACCGGGATGTCCGGCCAGCGTTCGCGCAGCGCCGCCACGCCGCCGATATGGTCGTCGTGGTGGTGGGTGAGCAGGATGGCGGCCGGCTGCAGGCCTTGCGCAGCGGCCTCCAGGACCGGTTCGGCCTGGCCTGGATCGACCAGCAACGCACGCCCGTCATCCGTGGCGATCGCCCAGATGTAGTTATCCTGGAATGCGGGCAGGGCGATCAGTCGCATAGAATTGGCACCATGCCTGCCGTGTCGCTCCCTCGTCAAGCCAACGTCTCATCCTGGTTTGATACGGCCGGGGCGCAGGCGTTGCTCCAGGCCGAGCAGCCGCTGATCCTCGATGCCCTGCTCAAGCGCCCCGCGCAGCCCTGGCTGTGGCTGGCGCCGGTGCCGCTGCCGCCTCCCGGGCGCGAGCTGCCGGGGCGGGGCGTGCGCCTGCACCGCAGCGCCCGCGGCTATGCCGGCGACCTGGTGTGCACGCTGCCGCTGCCGCTGCCGTCGGAGAGCGTGAACGCCATCGTCCTGCAGCACGTGCTCGCCGCCGACGCGGCGGAACTGCTGGAGGAATGCGAGCGCATCCTGATGCCGGGCGGCCGCGTGTGGCTGTTCGCGCTCAACGCGATGAGCCCGTACAGGCTGCGCTGGCGCCGCCAGGGCCTGGTGGCGCGCCCGCCGGGCAGTTGGCGCGGCCTGCTGGAACAGGTCGGCCTGCCGTGCGTGGAGCAGTTGCGCTATCTCGGGCCGGTGTGGCCGACCCGCGGCGGCGTCGGCCCGGCCACCTCCACCGCGCCGCTGCGCGCGGTCTGCATGCTGCAGGCGGAAAAACGCACCGCCGCCGGCATCGGTCCCATTCCGCTGCGCGCGCCGGTCCGCTGGCGCGGCTCGGTCGCTTCGATCTGAACACGGAGTTTCATGAAGACTGTCGACATCCATACCGATGGCGCCTGCCTCGGCAATCCCGGCCCCGGCGGCTGGGCCGCGCTGCTGCGCTACAAGGGGCTGGAGCGCGAGGTGGCCGGCGCCGAGGCGCACACCACCAACAACCGCATGGAACTGATGGCCGCGATCATGGCCCTGGAGACGCTCAACGAGCCCTGCCAGATCGTGCTGCACACCGACTCGCAGTACGTGCGCCAGGGCATCACCGAATGGATGCCGGGCTGGGTGCGGCGGCAGTGGAAGACCGCTGGCGGCGATCCGGTCAAGAACCGTGATCTGTGGGAGCGGCTGCACGCCGCGGCGCAGCGGCATACGATCGACTGGCGCTGGGTCAAGGGCCACAACGGCGATCCGGACAACGAGCGGGTCGACCAGCTGGCGCGCAACCAGGCCCTGCACGTGCGCGCCGGTGGCGCCGTGGTCGCGCCTTGATCCCGTCTCCCTTTTCCGCTGCGAGTCCCATGCGTCAGATCATCCTCGATACCGAAACCACTGGCCTGGAATGGAAGAAGGGCAACCGCGTCGTCGAAATCGGCGCGGTGGAACTGCTCGAACGCCGCCCCAGCGGGCGCAACTTCCATCGCTACCTGCGCCCCGACTGCGATTTCGAACCCGGCGCGCAGGAAGTCACCGGCCTGACCCTGGATTTTCTTGCCGACAAGCCGGAATTCCACGAGGTGGTCGACGAATTCCTGGAGTTCATCGACGGCGCCGAGCTGATCATCCACAACGCCTCGTTCGACCTGGGCTTTCTGGATTACGAACTGTCGCGGCTGGGCGAGTCCTACGGCCGCATCCTCGACCGCGCCACGGTGATCGACACCTTGCTGCTGGCGCGCGAGCGCTTCCCCGGCCAGCGCAATTCGCTGGACGCGCTGTGCAAGCGGCTGGGCGTGGACAACTCGCACCGGCAACTGCACGGCGCGCTGCTCGATGCGCAGATCCTCAGCGACGTCTACATCGCACTGACCTCCGGCCAGGAGGAGATCGGCTTCGCCCTGGCCGAGGACGGCGCCGGGCGTGCGGCGGCGCAGGGGCCGGCGTTCGACATGACCATGCTGCTGCCGCGGCCGCGGGTGTTGCCGACCGCCTCGGAGCTGGAAGCGCACCAGTCGCGGCTGGAGAAGCTGCGCAAGAAGGCCGGCCGCGCGCTGTGGGACGAGGCCGAGCCGGTCGTGGCGGACGCGGTGGCCGGCTGAAGGGTGCCTCCAATAACCACCGGACGTATCTTGTAGGAGCGGCTTCAGCCGCGATGGGGCGTTCCCGGGAAGGCTCCATCGCGGCTGAAGCCGCTCCTACAGGGTAGCCTGGCCGGCTTGAGCGTGAAGAATGCAAGTGCCCAGCAGTGCCCTGAAGTCGTTTGCGCGACCGGAGCCGCCGCCGCGCCGCACCGAATTCAGTGACAGCGCACCAGGATTGCAGTGATGTTGTCCGAGCCGCCTTCGTCGAGTGCGGCAGCGACCAGCATGTCCACGCACTCCTGCGCGCTGCAGTCGTCGTGGCCCAGCGCGTTGGCCAGGCCGGCATCGTCCACTTCCTCGGTGAGCCCGTCGCTGCACAGCAGCAGGCGCATGCCCGGGCGCAGTTCGCCGGTCATCGTGGCCACGTTGAGGTGCTGCGGATCGGTGACGCCCAGCGCCTGGGTGACCACGTTGCGGTGCGGATGCGCGCGGGCCTGCTCGGCGGTGAGCGCGCCTTGCGCGATCAGTTCCTGCACGTAGCTGTGGTCCTGGCTGAGCTGGGCCAGCTTGCCGTCGCGCCACAGATAGGCGCGGCTGTCGCCGACCCAGGCGACCTCGAAGCGGTTGCCCTGCACCCGCGCGGCCACCACTGTGGTGCCCATCGGCAGGGTGTCGTTGCGGCGCTGCGAGGCGCGGATGATTTCCTCGTCGGCGATGCGGATGGCCTGCGCCAGCGCGGTGCCGCCGCGCACTTCACGGACGATGGCCTCGCGCGCCAGGGCGCTGGCGACCTCGCCGCAGGCGTGGCCGCCCATGCCGTCGGCCACCAGCCACAGCCCCAACTCGTGGTCGCCGTAGTAGGTGTCCTCGTTGAGGTCGCGGCGCAGGCCGACGTGGGTGAGGTGTCCGAATTCGATCATTGCGCGCCTGCGGCCGGCCGGTGTTTTCTGGGGTCGACGGGCATCATCGCGGTCGCGCGCGGATCAGGCAATCGCCGCGCGCGGCGCCAAGCAGGCGGGGTTCATCGCCCCGCGCCGCCGGGGGCTTGCGGGGCCTCCGCGCCGGGCCGCTTGTCCGCGCGCGGCGGGAACCGTATGATGCACGCCCCCGGTCCGCCGGGGACCACCCGGGAAGGTGGCAGAGTGGTTGAATGTACCTGACTCGAAATCAGGCAGGCGTTTATAGCGCCTCGGGGGTTCGAATCCCCCCCTTCCCGCCAGTTCTCGCGTCTCGCGCTTCCGCGAGGCCGCGTCTCCAGGGCATGTCCCTGCTCCGCGCCGGGCCGGCAAACGCCGCTGGCGATGCCATCCGCGCTTGGCGGTAGCCCCGATCAACCCCCGTGTCCCCGCGCCGCGATGATGCCTCAACGGTTCGTGCGCGGCGGTAAGCCAGCATGCTGTGCATCGGGCCGCCCTGTCGCAGGGCAATCACCACAGCCTCTGGGCGTGGCGTGCCCCCGTTGCGTTCGCCGCTTGGACCGATCCTGCCTCGCCACGGGTGATGCGGCCGCCTGGCTCGCCGATGCGGTGCGTCGTCGAGCCTGGATGCCGTCGCGTGCAGGCGCTCCCACCCTGCGTCGGACAAGCCGGTTCTCCCGGTTCATCCATCGTCCAGCGGCCGTGTTCGCATGCTGTCGCCCCCTGGTTTCGGCATTGGCGCAATGGACAGTCGAGTTGGCTTCGAGCGTGCGGATCGACATGCCGACGCGCGTCCCTGCGTCACCTGGGCGTTGCAGCGCGCACAGGCGATGAAAACGGCGAGTGCAGCTGGGCGCCCAGGATCGCGTCGGTGTTCCGCCGTCATCACGATGTGCATCCTGCTGTTTGCCGCGGTCGGTGCCACGGCCCAGCGCGGCGCTGCGGCGCCGCTGCCGCACTCCCCGGCGTCCGTGCGCGCGGCAGGGTTCGGGCTCAGCGAACGCCCGGATGCCTATGTCGTCGACACCGGTGCGGGGCTGACCTTTGCCGTGCGGCGCATCGCCGGCCGCAGTGGATTGCAGAGCGCGGGCGGCCTGTGTTCGCTGCGCTGGCATGGCGTCGAGTACCAGGATCCGGCCAAGGACAGCCACGTCAACTCGGGTTTCGCCGGCCTCTACGCGGATGCCGGGCCGGTCGCCGTCGAGGCGCGACAGCTCGATGCCGACACGATCCGGGTGACGGTGCGCTCGGGCGATCTGGTCCACTATTACCTGGCCCGGCGCGGCGAGCCGCGCATCTACATGGCCGACCGCTTCGGCAGCGAACCGAAGCCCGGGCTGCTGCGCTTCGTCGTGCGCGTGCCCTGGGCGCTGCTCCCGCATGGTCCCGAACCCGCAGACCTGCACGGGACCGACCGGACCATCGAGGCGCACGATGTGTTCGCCCGCCCGGACGGGCAGACCCGCTCGAAACACTATTCCAACATGCGGCTGCTCGACTGGCGCTACTTCGGCGCGACCGGTGCGCATGTCGGGATGTGGATGGTGCGCGACGACAACGAGGGCGGCTCCGGCGGCCCGTTCTACCGCAGTCTGCTGGACCAGGGCACCGTCGACCAGGAACTGACCTACATCGTCAATTACGGCGAAGGCCAGACCGAGCCGTTCCGCACCGGCGTCCTCGATGCCTATACGCTGGTCTTCACCGATGGCGCACCGCCGGGGCCGGTCGATACCGGCTGGTTCGCCGGTGCGGGCCTGGACGGTTACGTGCCGCCGGCGGCGCGCGGCGCGGTGGCCGGTACGGCACGCGGCCTCGATCCCGCCTTTGCCTACACGGTGGGTTTCGCCTCGGCGCAGGCGCAGTACTGGACCGGCGTCGGCGCGGACGGGCGTTTCGAACGCAGCGGCATGCTGCCGGGCGTCTACCGGGTGACGCTCTACAAGAACGAACTGGCCGTCGCGCAGGGCGAGGCCACCGTGGCGGCAGGCCGTGCCGTGGCCACCGGGACGCTGCGCGCCGACGATCCGGACGCCGTGCCGGCGTTGTGGCGGATCGGGCGCTGGGACGGCTCGCCGCGCGAGTTCTTGAATGGCGACAAGGTGACGACCATGCACCCGTCGGACGTGCGCATGGCGAACTGGCGGACCGCGCCGTTCACGGTCGGTGCGTCGTCAGCGGCGCAGGACTTTCCTGCGTATCAATGGCAGGACGTGAACGACGCGCTGCACGTGCGCTTCGTGCTCGCGCGCCTGCCGGCGGCGCCGCCGACGTTGCGCATCGGCATCACCACCGCCGCTTTCCATGGGCGCCCGGTGCCCGCGATCGGCGGGTGGCAGGCGGCGGTTCCCACGGCGTCGCAGCAACCGACCTCGCGCACGCTGACGGTCGGAACCTATCGCGGCAACAACACCGTCTATCGCTTCGTCATCCCGTTGTCCGCGTTGAAGGTCGGGAGCAACGACCTGACGTTGAGCGTCGCCAGCGGTCAGCACGGGCAGGGTTTCCTCAGTCCGGGCGTTTCGTACGATGCGATCGATCTGATCCAGGACGTGCCGGCGGGCGTCGCGGCGGCGCGCTGACGTCCGTGCTCCGCTCCAGGCGGGCGCGCCGCCGCGACGCAGCGCCGACGCCGTCTTAAGGCAGAGCCGTTACACTGGCGCGACTTCTGTTTTTGGTATCTGCCATGTCCGAAATCCTGGTGCCCGTGTCCTTCGGCGAACTGCTCGACAAGATCGCCATCCTGCAGATCAAGTCCGAGCGCATCGAGGATCCGGGCAAGCTGGCCAACGTGCGCGCGGAACTGTCGGCGCTGGAAAAGACCTGGATGGCGCATCCGGCCGCCGGTGGCGACGTGGCGCGCCTGCGCGTGGAGCTGAAGGCGGTCAACGAGCGCCTGTGGGTGATCGAGGACGAGATCCGGATCAAGGAGAAGGCGCAGGCCTTCGACGAGGAGTTCATCAAGCTGGCGCGCAGCGTGTACTACGAAAACGACGAACGCGCGCGGCTCAAGAAGGACATCAACCTGGCCCTGGGCTCCAGCTACGTGGAAGAGAAGTCCTACCAGGACTACCGCAACGCCTCGGCGTGAGGGCGTTGACCGGGAGGCGTTGCCGCCTCCCGGAACGCCGCGCTTCTCAGTCGCGTGCCACCAACAGGCCGGTCAGGCGCCGCACCAGCGGCAGGACCAGTAGCAGGGTGGGGAAGGCGACCAGCCAGGACAGCGCCCAGGCGCCGAGCCAGAGCGTGCCGACACCGGGCGCGAGCCCGACGCTGCGCAGGGTGCTGATCATCGAGACGATGCAGGTCATCAGCACCGACAGCAGCAGCGGGGTCACCCAGGCGGCGTGGCGCGGGGACAGCTTGCGGGAAAACAGCGGAAAACGTGACATTGCGGACTCTCCGTAAGCCGGTCGATCGAAGGCGCCACCCGCCAGCGGCCTGCCAGGCCCGGGCGGGAAACAGCCCCGGACGGATCCGGCGCAGTTGGCGCGTTGATTGACGTAAACGCTTACGGCGGCTCCTGCAGGCCGGGTCGGCGGCAGGACGCGCGGCGGATGGTAGAGCGATGCCAGCGCCGCCGCAACCGGCCTCAGTGGCCGTGGTCGGCGCGGTAGCGCTCGAACGCGGCGATCGCATCGTCCACGCCGATCAGTTCCATCACGCCGTCGAATTCGATCTTGCTGCCCCACTTCAACTGCGCGGCCGGCTTGCCCAGGTATTTGCGCGCAGCCGCGTCGTACTTGTCCACGCAGTAGCGGATATCCGAATACGGGCCGCTGCGGCGCGGGTTGCTGGCCGCGTGCAGGCCCAGCACCTTGGTGCCCATGGCGTTGGCGATGTGCATGGGGCCGGAGTCGGGTGTCATCACCAGTGCGGCGCGCTGCAGCAGCGCCGGCAGTTGCTTGAGCGTGTCGCGGCCGACCAGGTCGAGCACTGGCATGCGCGCCGCGGCGACGATGGCGTCGGCGGTGCTGCGTTCCAGCGCACTGCGGCCGCCGCACAGCACCACCCGCCAGCCCTGCGCGGCGGCATGGTCGGCCACCGCGGCGTAGCGCTCGGCATACCAGTTGCGACGCTGGTGGCTGGAGCAGGGCGAGATCAGCAGCGCCGGCCGGCCGTCCTCGGGCCATTGCGCACGCGCCCAGGCGTGGGCGTCCTCGGGCACCGGCAGGTCCCAGCGCACCTCGGTCTGGCGCAGCCCCAGCGGCTCGCAGAAGCTGCCGATCGCCTCCAGCACGTGGATGCCGGGGCGGTCGGGGATGCGTTCGTTGACGAACAGGCCGTGCAGGTCCTTGGAGCGGCTGCGGTCGTAGCCGATGCGCCGGCGCGCCGGCACGAACGCCGACAGCACGTTGGCGCGCAGCGCCACCTGCATCTGCAGCAGCGCATCGAAGCCGTGTGCCGGCAGCGCACGGCGCAAGGCGCGCATGCCGGCCAGGCCGCTGCGCTTGTCGTAGGAGTGGAACACTACGCCCGGCAGGCCGTCCAGCAGCTTGTGCCCGGCCTTGTCGATGATCCAGTGCAGCGCCGGTGCCTGCGGCCAGGCGCGCTGCAGCGTCCGCACCAGCGGCACCACGTGGGTCACGTCCCCCAGCGCCGACAGGCGCAACAGGCACAACGAAGGGAGCGTTGCCGGCATGGTGTTGTTAGACTCGCTGGATGGTTGCATTCGACGCCACCGAAGCGCTGACGCCGTACCGCGAGGGCCGCGGCTACGGGGCCATTCTGTTCGACCGCGAACGACTGCGGCAAGCCGAACCGACGCTGTTCTCCGCCGCCGCCTGGGGCGAACGTGCGCGCCCGGTGGATGCCGGCGGCCGCGGCGGCGCCTGGTTCGTCGATGCGCCGTTCGGCAGTTGCGTGCTGCGCCAGTACCGCCGCGGTGGGCTGGTCGCCAAGCTGGTCCGCGACCGCTACCTGTGGACCGGCGCCGACCGCACCCGCAGCTTCGCCGAATTCCGGCTGATGCGCGCGCTGATCGCGCGCAAGCTGCCGGTGCCGCGGCCGCTGGCGGCCTGTTATCTGCGCCAGGGGCTGCGTTACCGCGCGGCGATCCTGATGGAGCGGCTGGAGGGCGTGCGCTCGCTGGCCGAGCGCGCGCATCTGGCCGGCCGCGGCGCGCCGTGGGAGGAAGCGGGGCGGCTGATCGCGCGCTTCCATCGTGCCGGCCTCGACCACGCCGATCTCAATGCGCAGAACATCCTGTTTGACGGCAACGGCCGCGGCTGGCTGATCGATTTCGATCGTGGCGTGCTGCGCATTCCCGCCACCCGCTGGCGCGAACGCAACCTCAAGCGGTTGCGCCGCTCGCTGCTGAAGCTGCGCGGCGAGCGCAGCGTCGATGCGGTGGAGAAGGACTACGCGCGCCTGCGCCGCGCCTACGACCTGGCCTGGGAGCGCGGATACTGATGACGGACTGGGCGCTGCGCTTCCAGGGCGTGGGCAATGCCTCGGCGGTGGCGCTGGGCTCGCCGATGGCCACCATCGAGTGCGATGGCCGGCCGTGGCTGACCATCGACTGCGGCGGCGAGGGGCTGACCGCCTACCAGGCGCACTACCGCGCGATGCCGCAGGCGCTGTTCGTCACCCACGTGCACCTGGATCACGTCGCCGGCTTCGAGCGGCTGTTCGTGGACAGCTATTTCTCCGCGCGCCGCGGCAAGGTGCGCCTGTACGTGCCGGCCACGGTGGTGCCGCTGCTGCACCGCCGCGTGGCCGACTATCCGAACGTGCTGGCCGAGGGCGGCGCCAACTTCTGGGACGCGTTCCAGCTGATCGCGGTGGGCGATGCGTTCTGGCACGAGGGCGTGCGCCTGGAGGTGTTCCCGGTGCGTCACCACTGGCCGGAGACTGCTTACGGCCTGCGCCTGCAGGGCGCGCTGGTGTGGAGCGGAGATACCCGGCCGATCCCGGAAATGCTGAACCGGTATGCCGGCGACGGCGAACTGGTGGCCCACGACTGCGGTCTTCACGGCAACCCGTCGCATACTGGGGTCGACGACCTGGAGCGGGAATACCCCGCCGAGCTGCTGCAACGGACCATGCTTTACCACTACGCCAGCGACGACGATGCCGAGGCCCTGCGCGTGCGCGGCCACCGCGTGGCGCGGCCGGGCGAGCGCGTGGCGCTGTCCGCGCCGCGCGCGCCGCAGGTACCGGCGGGATGAACGCGCTGCCGCGCCCGCCGTTCGCGTCGGCGACGCCGGCGGACCGGCGCGGGCGGCCGTTGCGCGACCTGCGCCTGTCGGTGATCGAGGCCTGCAACTTCCGCTGCGGCTACTGCATGCCGGCCGACAAGGTGCCGGACGATTACGGCTTCGACGCCGCATCGCGGCTGTCGTTCGCGCAATTGGAGACCCTGGCCCGCGCCTTCGTCCGCAACGGCGTCACCAAGCTGCGCCTGACCGGCGGCGAACCGCTGCTGCGCCGCGATCTGCCCGAGCTGGTGCGGCGGCTGGCGCGCATCCCCGGCGTGGACGATCTGGCCATGACCACCAACGGCGCGCTGCTGGCGCGGCACGCGCAGGCCTTGCGCGAGGCCGGCCTGCGCCGGGTCACGGTCAGCCTGGATGCGATCGAGCCGGCGGTGTTCCGGAAGTTGTCCGGCGACCGCGGCGAGATCGCGCAGGTGCTGGAGGGCATCGACGCGGCGGTCGCGGCGGGACTGGGGCCGGTCAAGCTCAACTGCGTGGTCCAGCGCGGCATCAACGACGACCAGGTGCTGCCGTTGCTGGCGCATTTCCGCGGCAGCGGCCACGTGCTGCGCTTCATCGAATACATGGACGTGGGCACCTGCAACGCCTGGCGTCGCGAACGGGTGGTGCCGGCTGCCGAGCTGCGCGACCGCATCGCCGCGCGCTGGCCGCTGCAGGCGCTGGCGCCGCACTATTCCGGCGAGGTCGCCGCGCGCTATGCGTTCGCCGACGGCGGCGGCGAGATCGGCTTCGTGACTTCGGTCAGCGCGCCGTTCTGCGGCGACTGCCACCGCGCCCGCGTTTCCGCCGATGGCCATCTCTACACCTGCCTGTTCGCGGGCGAGGGCACCGACCTGCGGCCGGCGCTGGCCGGCGGCGAGGAGGCGCTGGCCGAGCGCGTGCGCGCGCTGTGGGAGCACCGCGACGATCGCTACAGCGAACTGCGCGGCGCGGCGTCGGCCACGCGCGGCAAGCACGTCGAAATGTTCCTGATCGGCGGTTGAGCGATGGACGCCGCAGTGCAAGACGCGCTGGTCGCGCTGGAGCTGGAATTGCTGGAGCCGGCGGTACGCGCTTCGGCCGAGCGCGTGGCCGAACTGCTCGACGACGCCTTCGTCGAGTTCGGCGCCTCCGGCCGCTGTTTCGACAAGGCGGTGGTGCTGCAGGCGTTGCAGGCCGAGTCGGGCGCATTTTGCTACCGCACCTTCGACATCGACGCGCAACTGCTGGCCCCGGACCTGGCGCACCTGCGCTATCGCAGTGAGCGCAGCGGCGGTGGCGAACCGCCGCGACAGGCGCTGCGCAGTTCGCTTTGGCAGTATCGCGACGGCCGATGGCGCATGCTGTTCCACCAGGGCACGCCGATCCCCGGCGGCGCTTGAAGATCGCGCCGTGGGAGCGGCAGCGCAGTCCATGACCAAGAAGACCTCCGCTACGTCCGTGCGCGCAGCCGCGCCGGCGCTGACCCACCTGGACCCGCAGGGGCTGCCGACGATGGTCGACGTCTCCGCCAAGACCGCCACCGCGCGCGTGGCAGTCGCCGAGGCGCAGGTGCGCTTTCCCGCGGCCGTGGCCGCGCAATTGCGCGCCGATGCGTTGCGCAGCGCCAAGGGCGGCATCGTCGACACCGCGGTGATCGCTGGCACGATGGCGGTCAAGCGCACCCACGAACTGATTCCGTTCTGCCATCCGCTGCCGATCGACGGCTGCCGCTTCGCCATCGACTGGCGCTCGCCGCAGGTGCTGGGCATCGAATGCACGGTGCGCACCGTGCACCGCACCGGCGTGGAGATGGAGGCGCTGACCGGCGCCAGCGTCGCCGCACTGACCGTCTACGACATGTGCAAGGCGCTGACCCACGCGATGACCATCGGCCCGGTGCGGCTGGTCGGCAAGCGTGGCGGCAAGCGCGACGTCGGGAGCGTAGCATGAGCGCAGAAGTGATCGTGCTGTACTTCGCCAGCCTGCGCGAGGCCGCGGGCCTGGAGCGCGAACAGGTGCGCACCGATGCGCCCGACCTGCGCGCGTTGTATGCCGAACTCGATGCCCGCCATGGCCTGCGCTGGCCGCTGGATCGGTTGCGGGTGGCCGTGGACGGCGCCTTCGTCGGCTGGGACGAGGTGGTGCGCGACGGCAGCGAAGTGGTGTTCATCCCGCCGGTCTCGGGAGGCTGAGCCATGTCCACCGAACCGCGTTTCCGGCTGGCCGACCACCCGCTCGACATCGCCACACTGCGCGCCCCGCTGGCGCACGCCCAGGCCGGCGCCTACGCCAGCTTCGAAGGCTGGGTACGCGACCACAACGACGGCCGCGCGGTCGATGGCCTGCACTACGAGGCCTATGCCGCGCTGGCCGAGGCCGAGGGCCAACGCATCGTCGACGAGGCCCTGGCCCGTTTCGCCATCCTCGACCTGCGTTGCGTGCACCGCGTCGGCGAACTGGCGATCGGCGACCTGGCGGTGTGGGTGGGCGTGGTCGCTGCGCATCGCGGTGCCGCGTTCGACGCCTGCCGCTACGTCATCGACGAGGTCAAGGCGCGCGTGCCGATCTGGAAGCGCGAACGCTACCGCGACGGCGATGCGGGTTGGCTGCATCCGGAGGCGCAGGCGACGTCGCGCGGATAGCGGCGCGCGCGATCATCCGTCGATCGCTGATGTCCTAAGGGAGGGGGGTAACCCCGCCGGCTGACCTCGGCGCCCGCGTCGATCGATACCGTTGCTGCCTTCCGGCCCTGGCGGGGTTTTCGACCTAGCGTCGCGAGGGGCCGACGGGGCCACCATAGAGACGAAACCGCGCCAGTGGCGCGGTCTTTCCCTTTGAGTTCTTGCGCCAGTGGCGAAGCAACTCTGCGAGGGAAACGCATTCGAATCTGGCGGAGAGAGGGGGATTCGAACCCCCGAAGCGCGGTTTAGACGCTTACACACTTTCCAGGCGTGCTCCTTCAACCACTCGGACACCTCTCCGGGTCTTGCGCGGGCCATGCGGTCCGGGCAAGGGCGGGAATTCTAGCCGTCATGGCCGCCGTTCACAAGGCGAGCCGCCGCGGCCGCGCTGACCGGCGTCACCTTTGCCCCTGTTCATCGTCACAGGCGGCCCTGCGCCGGAGGCGGCGCGCGTCGGGACGGCGGCTGAGCGGGCGACTGAACGATCGCGGTGGCCCGGCGTGGCACAATGGCGGTTCAGATGAAGACGGTCGCCTGATGTCCTATCTCGTTCTCGCCCGCAAGTGGCGCCCCAAGCGTTTCGCCGAGCTGGTGGGGCAGGAGCATGTGGTCCGCGCGCTCACCAACGCGCTGGACAGCGGCCGGGTGCACCACGCCTTCCTGTTCACCGGCACCCGCGGCGTCGGCAAGACCACCATCGCGCGCATCTTCGCCAAGTCGCTGAACTGCGAGCAGGGCACCAGCGCCGACCCGTGCGGCCAGTGCGCGGCCTGCCTGGACATCGACGCCGGCCGCTACATCGACCTGCTGGAGATCGACGCCGCGTCCAACACCGGCGTGGACGACGTGCGCGAGGTGATCGAGAACGCGCAGTACATGCCCTCGCGCGGCAAGTTCAAGGTCTACCTGATCGACGAAGTGCACATGCTCTCCAAGGCGGCGTTCAACGCGCTGCTGAAGACCCTGGAAGAGCCGCCGGAGCACGTGAAGTTCCTGCTCGCCACCACCGACCCGCAGAAGCTGCCGGTGACGGTGCTGTCGCGCTGCCTGCAGTTCAACCTCAAGCGTCTGGACGAGGAGCAGATCCAGGGGCAGATGACCAAGATCCTGGCCGCCGAGCAGATCGAGGTGGATGCCTCGGCGATCGTGCAGTTGGCCAAGGCCGCTGACGGCAGCCTGCGCGATGGCCTGTCGCTGCTTGACCAGGCCATCGCCTACGCCGGCGGCGCGCTACGCGACGAGGTGGTGCGGGCGATGCTGGGCACGGTCGACCGCACCCAGGTCGGGGCGATGCTCGATGCGCTGGCCGATGCCGATGGGCAGCGGCTGCTGCAGGTGGTGGCCGGGCTGGCCGAATTCTCGCCCGACTGGGGCGGGGTGCTGGAGGCGCTGGCCGAGGCCCTGCACCGCATCCAGGTGCGGCAACTGGTGCCGGGCGCGGCCACGCCCGCGCTGGATGGCCTGGACCCGGCGCCGCTGGCCGAGCGCCTGCGTCCGGAGATCGTGCAACTGTGGTACCAGATGGCGCTGAACGGGCGCCGCGACCTGTACCTGGCGCCGAGCCCGCGCGCCGGGTTCGAGATGGCGCTGCTGCGCATGCTGGCGTTCCGTCCGATGGGCGCCGCGGCGCTGCCGGCCGGCACCGCGACCGGCGCGGCGGCGCAAGGACACGGCACTGCGCCGGCCGCTGCAGCCAGTGCGCCTGCTGCGGCGACGGCGGCACCGGCGGCGGCGGTGGCTGCCGCTGCCCCGGCGACGCCTGC
>NZ_JAGHWV010000023.1:0-131111 GCF_017746095.1 Xanthomonas sp. D-109 | reverse complement strand
GAGCTCAGGTTGGCGATGGTGGAGGTGAAGCGGTTCTGGATCGCACCCATGTCGGCGCGCGAGGAGTTCACCGAGGTCAGCGCGTTGTCGATGATGCTCAGCGCCTTCTGTGCGCCCTGGAAGGTGGAGATGTCCACGTCGGCCAGGTAGTTGGTGGTGCCGGCGGTGGCAGCGGCGCTGGCGGCGATGCCGGCGTTGCTGAAGGTGACGCCGGTGGCGCCGGTGGCGCTGCCCGCGGTGAACGAGAAGTCCTGGCCGCCCTTGACCGATTCCAGCTTCAGCGCGCCGCTGGTGCTGTCGACCGAGGCGTACACGCCGGTCTGGGCCAGCTTGTCGTTGATCGCCGAGGCGATCTTCTTGGAGATGTCGCTGCCGACGTCGCCGACGGCCACCGAGACCGAGGCGATGGTGACGCCGTTGACGACCATGCCGGAGAAGCTGCCGCTGGCGGTGGCGGTACCGGAGGCCAGGGCGGCCGAGCCGGTCTGGGTGGCGGCGAAGCCGGCCTTGCCCAGCGAGGCGGCGCTGGCGTTGACGATGCTGTTGATGCCGATGGTCTGGCCGGCATCGGCGCCGACCTGGAACAGGGCGCCGGAGAAGGAGCCGTCCAGCAGCTTGGTGCCGTTGAAGTTGGTCTGGCTGGAGACGCGGTCGATTTCCGAGGCCAGCTGCTTGACTTCCGAGTTCAGCGCGCCGCGGTCGGTGGTGGAGTTGGTGGCGTTGGCCGACTGCACCGCCAGTTCGCGGATACGCTGCAGGTTGTTGCCGATTTCGACCATCGCGCCTTCGGCGGTCTGCGCCAGCGAGATGCCGTCGTTGGCGTTGCGCGAGGCCACGTCCAGACCACGGATCTGGGTGGTGAAGCGCTCGGAGATCGCCAGGCCGGCGGCGTCGTCCTTGGCGCTGTTGATGCGCAGGCCCGAGGACAGGCGCTGGATCGTCGTCGCCAGGCTGGTGCTGGTGGTGTTGAGGTTGCGCTGAGCGTTCAGCGACATTACGTTGGTATTGATGACCTGTGCCATTTTGATATCTCCTCTAAGCGATTTGTCCGGCAACCGGTTGGTGCCTGGAGTCTCCGCAGGGGGCCATCAATTTGGCCAGTGCGGCTGGTGATATAAGTAACGGCGACAGGCGCGCAACCTTTAGCGATTTACTGCAGAAAATTTGCCGTTCCAGCGATGCGCAAAATACCTGGAACACCGCGGAGAGCCTTTCTCGGCCGCACTTCGACAAACTTTAGGGCTGCCTGCGCGTTGTCTACTTAGCCAGCGGCGATGGCGGTCTTTTGTATAACGGAAAAGGCCCGGAGGCGTCGCCGCGCTCCGGGCCTTTTGGTATATCCGGTATATCGGCTGTTTAGCCGAGCCGGTCGAACAGCGACATCTTCTGCATCTGGGTGAAGATGGTCTGTGCCGCTTTCAGCGCCGACTGTTCTAACTGGTACTGGGAGATGGCCTGGGCGTAGTCGAGGTCGCGCAGCGAGGACAGGGTGGTCTTCAGGGTGACGTCGTTGGAGGCGCGCAGGTCGGTGGCGTTGTCGATCGCCGCGAGCTGGGCACCGCCGGCGGCGCGCGCGTCGATCAGCTTCGACGAGGCCTGGGTGATGTCGCGCATCGACGATTGCAGGCCGTTCTGCAGCGCCGCCTTGGCCGTCGGAGTGATCGGATCGGTATTGAGCAGGTTGACCAGGTTGCTGATGGTGGAGAACACGTCCTTGGTGGTCGATGGACCGATCTGGAAGCTGTCGCCGGCCGCGGGGGCGCCGTCCACGCGCATCTTCAAGCCGGGCAGGCCGATGCTCTCTCCGGCGGCGTAGGTACCGGTGTTGACCACCGTGCCGCTGCTGTCGCGCACCTCGTAGGTGGTGGCCGCGGTGAACACCACACTGTAGCTGCCGCCGTTCCAGGCGCTGCCGGAGCTGTCGCGGCTGAAGTCCAGCAGCAGACCGGTACCGGTGTTGCCAGCGGCCGCGTGCGCGTCGACGGTGCCGTCGCCGGTGGGCACGCGCATGAAGATCTCGCTGCCGGGAAGGGTGTCGGAGACTTTGGTATCCGGCGCGACCTCCACGCTGCGCTGGGTCTGGTTGCCGCTGTAGACCACGTTGCCGGAAACCACCGCGAACGGCGCGGAGTCGTCGGCGGTGCCGCCGAACAGGTAGCGGCCGGCGCCGTCGGTGCTGTTGGACAGGCTCAGCAGGCTGTCGTGCAGGGTCTTCAGTTCCGCAGCGATGGCCTTGCGGTCGGGGGTGGTCAGCGCCGAACTATTGGCTTCCACCGTCAGATCCTTGACCCGGGCCATCAGGTCGCCGGCCTGCGACAGCGAATTCTCCTGCAGGTTGAGCCGGTTCTGCACGTTGGTGGCGTTGTCGCCGAAGCGCGCCAGCGCCGCCACCGTGCGATCCAGGCTGACCGCGGTGCCGGCGGCGACCGGGTCGTCGGCCGCGCTGACGATGCGCTGGCCGGTGGAGAGTTGCTGCTGCAGGTGCGAGATGGTCGCCTGCTTGCCGAGCATGGTGTTGAGCGACTGATTGAAGATCATGCCGCTGGAGATGCGATTGCTCATCGGACCGCGCTCAGGATGGACTGGAACAGGGTGTCGGCGGTGGAGATCAGGCGCGATGCCGCCTGGTAGGCCTGCTGCAGCCGCAGCATGTCCGCCGCTTCCTCGTCGAGGTTGACGCCGGACAGCGAGTCGCGCGCGTCCTGGGCGCTGCTCTGGATCACGTCCTGCGCGTCGGCCGCGTACTTTGCCTGGCGCGCCGCCGAGCCGACCGTGGTGGTCAGGCCGGCCACCGCGCCGTTGAGGGTGATGGTGCCGCCGTTGAACGCCTTGGCATCGTCCAGGTTGGACATCAGCAAGGCATTGCCGTTGTTGCTCGAGCCGACCCCGGTCGGGCCCACCGCGAAGCTGTCGCCGGCGGACGGGACGCCGTCCATGGTCAGGCTCCAGCCGTTGGCGCTGATGGTCTGCCCGGCGGTGTAGGTCTGCGGCGCGCCGCCGTTGATCGAGTAGTGGGTGGAATCGATGAAGGCGATGTTCGCCGGCGTCAGCAGGTTGGCGTTGCTGGCGTCGGTCGCGGCGACGTTGCTGACCTTGCCGGTCCCCAGGTTGCTCAGCGTGGCGCTGGCCTGGATCGGCGTGGCCGCGGCGATGCGCGAGGGGTCGGTGATGGCCACGGACAGCTTGTTGATGGCATTGGCGGTGGGCTGCAGCAGGAACTTGTCGCCGCTGGCGGCGGTGCCGGACACCTGCAGGGTCACGCCGTTGACCACGAACGGGTCGGCGCTGGTGCCGGAACCGGTCATGGCGACGCTGGCGCCGGTGTCGGCGCGGCTGGCGTTCCAACTGGTGCCGTTGTAGGTCAGCAGCAGGTTCTGCCCGTCGAGCTTGCTCAGGTCGCTGACGCTGGCGGTGAAGGCGGCCGTGCCGGTGTTGGCGCTGTTGCCGACCACGGTCGGCGGCGGCAGATTGAAGAAGTCGCCGCCCATCTGCCCGTACAGGTCCATGCCGGCGTGGTGCTGCGCGTTGTAGCTGCTGGCCAGGCCGGTGGCGATGCGGCCGAGTTCGGCCTTGGTCGGATCCAGGACGGTGCTGCGGAACTCCAGGAAGCCGCCGATCTGCCCGCCCAGCGCCTTGCTGTCGAGCGGCGTCGAGCCGCCTGGCGTCTTCAGCGCGATCTGCAGTTTTTCCGGCTGGTACGGATCGGGGCTGGTGACCAGGGTCGAGGCGTTGGTGCCGACCACCATCGCCTGGCCGCCGGAGGTGTAGACGTTCATCATCCCGCCGTCCTGCTGGATGACGCTGCCGCCGGTGTAGCCGATCAGCTGGCTGATCATCTGGTCGCGGCGGTCGAGCAGGTCCGGCGCAGCGGCGTTCGCATTCGAGCCGATCTGGCCGTTGAGCTTGGCGATCTCGGTGGCCAGGCGGTTGGCTTCGGCGGTGCCGGCCAGCAGGCCGTTGTTGACCTCGCTGCCGAGCGAGTCGAGCTGGCCGTTGAGCTGCTTGAAGCGGGTCACCAGCGAGCTGCCGGCGTCCAGCAGGTTCTGCCGGTTGGCGCTGGCCGAGGCGTCGGAGGACAGGCCGCTGGTGGCGTCGAAGAAGTTCGACCACTGCCCGGCGATGCTGGTGGCCTTGTCCGAGAACAGGCCGTCGACCCGGCTGGACATGCTGGAAAGCTGCTTCAGCCGCGCGACTTCGCCGGTGCTGTCGAACAGGCGCGAGATCGCCAGCTGGTCGGCGACGCGGGAGACGTCGGTGATCTGGGTGCCGTTGCCGATGAACTCGCTGCCGTACTGGCTGGGAACCGTGGTCGCGAACGTCGTCCGCTGCCGGCTGTAGCCGTCGGTGTTGATGTTGGCGACGTTGTGGCTGACCGTGGACAGGGCCCGCTGGAAGGCGAGCAGGGCGCCGGTACCGGTGGAGAGGATGGACATGGGCGGCTACCTCAACGGCGCACGAGGCCGGACGAATCGACGGTGCTGGCCAGCACGCGCTCGATGCCGCCGGCGGCGGCACTGCCGATCGCGGCGACCGCGCGACCGATGGTCGGGCCGCCGGCGATGGCGGCGATCTTGGCCGCGTAGGCCGGGTCGGTGGCGTAGCCGGCGCGCTGCAGGCCCTGGGCGAAGCCGCGGATGTCGGTGCCGGCCTTCAGCGCCTGCTGGTAGCGCGGATTGGTCTTCAGCAGGCGCACGTAGTCGGCGAAGCTCTCCGCCGGCGAGGAGTAGGCGCGGAAATCGGCGGTCTGCGACTGCTTGACCCCGTCCACGTACTCGTGGGTGCCGGTGGTCACGCGATCGCCGTCCCAGCCGGTGGCCTTGATCCCGAACAGGTTGTTGGAACTGGCGCCGTCGCCGCGGGAGATGCCGCGGCGGCCCCAGCCGGTTTCCAGCGCCGCCTGCGCGACCAGGGCGCGCGCGTCCACGCCCAGTTCCTGCGCGGCCTTCTGCGCATGGTTCCAGATCTTGGCGACGAAGCCTTCCGGGGTGCGCTCGCCGAGGCTGGCCGCGGCGGCGTTGGCGGCTGCGGCGGCGCTGGGATCGATGGCGGTGCTGCTGTCGGCCGACGCCTGCACGTTCGACCAGCGGTCGTCGGCACCGGCCCAGGACAGGCCGGCGCTGCCGTCGGCCGGGCTGCTGCCGATGGCCTGGTGCATGGCGCTGCTCTCGCGGCCGGCGATCATGTCCAGCACCTGCTGCTGCGGGGAGGCGGTCGCGTCGGTGCCGCTCCACGGGCCGACGCCGGCGCCGGCCGCGGCACCGCTGGCGAGCGCGGCCTCGCCCTGCAGCGGCATCGGGCCATTGCTCGACTGGCCGGACACCAGCGAGTAGGCCTTGGCCGCCTTGGCGGCGTCCAGCGCGGTGTTCGGCGTGCCGGTCTCGCTCGTCTGCCCGCCGCCGAGCTGCTTGGCGATCATCGCCCGCAGGCCCAGCCCCTTGCCGTCGGTCAGGCCCTTGGCCAGTTGCTGGTCGTACATGTCGCGGAAGGTCTGGTTCTCGTTCGGGAACAGCGAATTGCCGAAGCTGGCCTCGCGCATGCTCTTGACCAGCATGTTGGCGAACTGCCCTTCGAGCTGGCGCGAGACCTTGTCGATCTTGGCCGGATCGTTCTGGGTAGAGGCGTGCAGGTCGAAGGGAGCGGCCGAGATACGCATGTCAGATCACCTCCAGCTCCGCGCTCAGGGCACCGGCCTGCTTGAGCGCTTCCAGAATCGCGATCAGGTCGCCAGGCGCGGCGCCGACCTCGTTGACCGCCCGCACGATCTGATCCAGCGAGGTGCCGCCCTCGAACTTGAACATGCGGCTGCCTTCGTTGGTGGCGGTGATGGTGGACTTGGGTGTGGCCACGGTCTGGCCGCCGCTCAGTGCATTGGGCTGGCTGACCTGGGTGCCTTCGCTGATGGTCACCGTCAGCGAGCCGTGCGAGATCGCCGCCGGGCTGACCCGCACCTGCGAGCCGATCACCACCGTGCCGGTGCGTGCGTTGACCACCACCTTGGCCGGCGCCGCGCCCGGCGACAGCTCGACGTTCTCGATGCGTGCCAGCAGGCCGATGCGCGCGCTCTGGTCGGTGGGCGAGCGCACCGCCACGGTGGAGCCGTCCACTGCATGCGCGCTGCCTGGGCCGAAGGTGCTCTCCAGCGCCGAGACCATGCGCGAGACCGTGGTGAAATCGGGCTGGTGCAGGTTCAGGGTGATCTCGCCGGTGTTGCCGAACACGTCCGGCAGCGCCCGTTCCACCGTGGCGCCATTGGGAATCAGGCCGACGCTGGGCACGTTCACCGAGATCCGCGAACCGTCCTTGCCCTGCGCGCCGAAGCCGCCGACCACCAGGTTGCCCTGGGCGACCGCATAGACCTGGCCGTCGGCGCCCTTCAGCGGCGCCATCAGCAGGGTGCCGCCGCGCAGCGAGATGGCGTTGCCGATCGAGGAGACGGTGATGTCGATGGTCTGGCCCGGCTTGGCGAATGCCGGCAACTGCGCGCTGATCGCCACCGCCGCCACGTTCTTCAGCTGCGGGTTGACGTTGGACGGCACGTTGACACCCAGCTCGCCGAGCATGTTCTTCAGGCTCTGCACGGTGAAGGGCGCCTGGCTGGTGCGGTCGCCGCTGCCGTCCAGGCCGACCACCAGGCCATAGCCGACCAGCGCGTTGTTGCGCACGCCGCCGACCTGGGCCAGGTCCTTGATGCGTTCGGCTGCGGCCGGGGCGGCCAGGCCCGCGCACAGGGCGACGGCGGCGAGCAGGCGGCAGGGCAGGGACAGGACGTTCATGGCGGGCCTCAGTAAGGCGAGATGCGCGAGTTGAAGAAGCGGCTCAGCCAGCCCATCGCGTTGGACTGCGCGACCGCGCCGCGGCCGCCGTAGGCGATGCGCGCGTCGGCCACCTTGCTGGAGGGAATGGTGTTGTCCGGCGCGATGTCGGCGGCGCGGACCACGCCCTGCACCTGCACCAGTTCGTCGCCCTGGTTCAGGCGCAGGTTCTTCTGGCCCTGGATCACCAGGTTGCCATTGGGCAGGCGCTGCATCACGGTCACGGTGATGCTGCCCTGCATGGTGTTGCTCTGCGCGGTGTTGCCCTTGCCGGCGAAGCTGCGGTCGCCGCTGGTGGCGTTGTTGAGGATGTTGGTGCCGTTGACGGTCAGCGGTGCGCCGAGCAGGGTCGGCGTGGCCATGGTCACCGCATCCTTCTTGCTGATGCTGGTGTTGGCGGTGCTGCTGGCGTTGGTGCTTTCGACCAGGGTGATGGTCAGCAGGTCGCCGACGTCGCGGGCGCGACGGTCCGAGTACAGCTGCAGGCCGGGGCCGGCGGCGTAGATCGCGCCGGCGGTGGGCTGTGCCTGCGGCGCCATCACCGGCGTGATCGGCGCCATCGGCGCGTACGGACGCACGTCGCCGGCGGCCACGCCCAGGCCGGCGCAACCGCCGAGCAGGACCGGCAGCAGCAGCGCGGCGGAGAAGGAGAGAGAGGACAGGCGCGACATGGCGGATTCCGGAGTCGAGGGGATCAGACGTTGTTGTTCAGATAGCCGAGCATGGAGTCGGTGGTGGAGATGGCCTTGGCGTTCATCTCGTAGGCGCGCTGGGTCTCGATCATGCTCACCAGCTCTTCCACCACGTTGACGTTGCTGCCTTCCAGCGCGCCCTGGGCGATCTTGCCGAGGCCGTTGAGGCCGGGCGTGCCGTTGGTCGCCGGGCCGGAGGCGGTGGTTTCCACGTACAGGTTCTGGCCCTGGGCCTGCAGGCCGGAGGGATTGATGAAGTCGGTCAGGGTCAGCGAACCGACCTGCAGCGCCGCGGCGCTGCCGGCGACCTGCACGCTCACCGTGCCGTCGGAGCCGATGGTCACCGACTGCGCGCCTTCCGGGATCTGGATGCCAGGCTGGATCGGGTAGCCGCTGTTGGTGACCAGCTCGCCCTGCGCATTGATCTGGAAGCTGCCGTCGCGGGTGTAGGCCGAGCTGCCGTCCGGCATCTGCACCTCGAAGAAGCCGCGGCCGTTGACCATCACGTCCAGGGCGCGGTCGGTCTGCTGCTGGCTGCCCTGCTCGAAATCCTTGGCGGTGGCGACCACGCGCACGCCGGTACCCACCTGCAGGCCCGAGGGCAGCTGCGTCTGCGAGGAACTGGCGCCGCCGGGCTGCCGCAGCTGTTGGTACAGCAGGTCCTCGAAGTTGGCGCGGTCGCGCTTGAAACCGGTGGTGTTGGTGTTGGCCAGGTTGTTGGAGACGACCGACATGCGCGTCTGCTGCGCATCCAGTCCGGTCTTGGCGACCCACAAAGCCTGATTCATGACCCGAGTTCCTCTGATGGTGGCCCCGGCACGACGCGCCGGGGGCGCAGGGAGTGATGCATGTGCCGTGCCAAACCGGCGCCGCTGGCGCCGAGGCGCGCCTTAGCCGTTCAGACGCAGCAGCGTGTTCGCCGACTGCGCGTTCTCGTCGCCGTTCTTGATGACCTTGACCTGCATTTCGAACTGGCGCTGCAACTGGATCATCTGCACCAGCGCGCCGGCAGCATCGACGTTGCTGCCTTCGAGCACGCCGGTCCGCAGCGAATTGCCGGTGGCGGGCGCAAAGGCCTTGGCCGGATCGTCGCTGACGTTGCGCATCAGACCGTCGGGCCGGCGGGTGAGCTGGTCCGCCGGCGCCTGCACCACCTTCAAGGTGGCGACGGTGCTCATCGCGGTGGGGGCTTCGCCCAACGGCACGATCGATACCGTGCCGTCGTTGCCGATCTCCAGCGACTGGTGCGGCGGGATCGACACCGGATTGCCCTGATCGTCGAGCACCGCATGGCCGCTGGCGGTGACCAGCTGGCCGTTCGGGGTCAGCGCCAATTCGCCGCCGCGCGTGTACGCCTCCTTGCCGTCGGCGGACTGCACCGCCAGCCAGCGGTCGGCATCCAGCGACAGATCCAGCGGATTGCCGGTCTGGTGCTGCGCGCCGACATCGCGGTTGAAACCCTGGTCGATGTGCAGCGCATCGATCCGCGACGGATAACCGGCGCCGGGAATCCGATACGCCTCGGTATTGGCCAGCGCCGCCTTGAACCCGGAGGTCTCGACGTTGGCCAGGTTGTGCGACACGGTGGCCTGCGCCTGCAGCGATGCGCGGGCGCCGGTCATGGCGACGTAGAGGGCTTTGTCCATGGGAGGGAACCGGGAATGGGGAATCGGGAATGGCGGAAAGCGGGAGGTCGGTGGCGGGAACCGCGTTCACGATTCCCGTTTCTCCATTCCCGATTCCCGGTGGTCGTCAACGCATATTGATGATCGTCTGCGTGACCTGATCCTGGGTCGAGATCACCTGCGAGTTGGCCTGGAAGTTGCGCTGGGCCACGATCATGTTGACCAGCTGCTCGGTCAGGTCGACGGTGGACGATTCCAGTGCGCCGGACTGCACGCTGCCGAAGTCCGAGGTCGCCGGCGAACCGGTGCGGGCGATGCCCGAGGCCGAGCTTTCCGCCCAGGCGTTGTCGCCGAGCGAACTCAGGCCCTGCGGGTTGACGAAGTTGGTCACCGCGATCTGGCCCAGCGCCTTGTCGGCGTTGTTGGAGTAGCGCGCGTAGACGATGCCCTTTTCGTCGATGCTGATCGAGTTGAGCTTGCCGCTGGCGTAGCCGTCCTGGGTCGCGCCGCGCAGGGCGAACGTTTCGCCGTACTGGGTGGACCCGAACACGTTCAGGTTCAGCGACAGGGTGCCGGCGCCGGTGGAGGGGGTGAAGGTGCCCAGCGCGATCTTGCCGTCGGCGGGGCTGACCAGCGCGCCGCTGTCGGAGAACTGCAGCGTGCTGGCACCGCCGGCGGCGACGCCGTCCACGTAGTTGTAGACGGTCCACTGGTTCGGCGTGGAGGTCTTGACGAAGTACGAGGTCTGCACGTGGGCCACGCCCAGCGAGTCGTAGACCGTGGTGCCGCCGCTGGAGTTGTTGTAGCTGTTGGCGTCGTTCGGATCGAACGTGGTCACCGTCGGCGGCTGGGTGTTGCCGGGCAGGGTGAAGGTCAGGTTGACCGTGCTGGTCTGCTTGGGCGGGCTGTCGGTGGTCAGCAGCTGCAGGTCGGTCAGGGTGCCGGCGGCGAAGCCGTTGCCGTTGCTCGCCGGCGGGAACACCTGCAGCCGCGCGCCCTGCGGATTGACCACATAGCCGTTGGCGTCGGTCTGGAAGTTGCCGGCGCGCGAATACACGCGGGCGCCGTTGTTGGACAGGGTGAAGAAGCCGGAGCCGGAGATGGCCAGGTCCAGGCTGCGCCCGGTCGGATCGATGGTGCCCTGCGAGAACTGCTGGGCGACGTTGCTGACGCGCACGCCCGAGCCCACCGCGTTGCGCGCCAGGCCATAGCCGTTGAGCGTGAACTGGTCGGCGAACTCGGCACGCGAGCCCTTGAAGCCGGTGGTGTTGGCGTTGGCGATGTTGTTGGCGGTGACGTTGAGGTCGGTATTGGCCGCCCTGAGGCCGGACAGCGATGTGTTGAAACCCATGGTGGACTCCTGTGGATGGTCGGCGCGGGATTAGCTGACGCGGAGGACGTTGGTCAGCGGCGTGGTGCCGAGCCCGGTCAGGTCGAGATAGATGCCGTCCGATCCGATGATGGCGCTCTCGACCGGCGCCTGGACGTAGGTGGACAGGGACAACTGGTTGCCCTGGGCATCGGTCTGCCCAGCGGTGATGCTGTAGCTGCCGGCCGGCATGCGCTTGCCGCTGGCGTCGGTGCCGTCCCAGGCGAAATCGAGCTGGCCGGCCTTGTCGGCGGTCAGGCTGATCTTCTTGATCGGCTGCCCGTTGGCATCGCTGACGGTGACGTCGACCACGCCGGCGGCCTTGGCCGCGACCAGGCCGCCGGTGCTGCCCTCGGCGGCCAGCGGCAGCGTCGCCGACGGCACCAGCACCTTGTGCCCGATCAGGTTGGCGCCGCGCAGCACCTGGTCGGTACTCATCGACGAGGACAGCGCGGTGACGGTCTTGTTGAGGTCGCCGATGCCCTGCACGGTGGACAGCTGCGCCATCTGCGCGACCATCTGGCTGTTGTCCATCGGCTTGAGCGGATCCTGGTGCTGCAGCTGCTCGGTCATCAGCTTGAGGAAGTCGGCCTGCTGCAGCGCCTTGCCGCTGGTGGTGCTGGTGTTGCTCGAGGCGCTCAGGCCCAGACTGGAATAGGTGGTGTCGGTGGAGCTGGTGACGCTGGTCATGGAAGCGGTCCTGGAACGTGACGCGGCGGAGGGAGGGCGGATCAGCGGCCCATGGTCAGAGTGGCCAGCGCCAGTTCCTTGGCGGTGTTGAGGACCTCCACGCCGGCCTGGTAATTGCGCGAGGCGGAGATCAGGTTGACCATCTGCGAGACCGGATCCACATCGGGCGAATAGATGTAGCCGTCGGAATCGGCAAGCGGATGGCCGGGTTCGTAGCGCTTGATCGGCGGTGCGTTGGTCGTCGCGATTTCCTTGACGTTGACCGAGGTCAGGCTGCTGTCGTGCGGGTTGCGCACCGCCTGGAAGATCGGCTCGATCGGCTTGTAGGCCGCCTCCGCCGAACCGGCCACCGAATCGGCATTGGACAGGTTGCTGGCGATGGTGCTCATGCGCACCGACTGCGCCTGCAGCGCGGAGCCGGCGACATCGAAGATCGGCAGATTGCTCATGCTTATTGGCCCGTGATCGCGGTGAGCATGGTGCGCACCTTGGACTCGATGAAGCTCAGCGACGCGCGGTACTCCAGCGCGGCGCGACCGTAGGCGGCGCGTTCGGCGTCCGGATCGACGGTGTTGCCGTCCATGCTCGGCTGGCTGGCGGCCCGGGTGACCTGGAACGGATTCAGGCCATCGCCGCCGACGGCGATGTGGCGGCTGTCGTCCACCGCGAGCTGGGTGCCCTCGCGCTGTCCCTGCGCCGCGCGCATCGCGGCATCGAAGTCCAGGTCCTGGGCCTTGTACCCGGGCGTGTCGACGTTGCTGAGGTTGCTGGCGATCAGCTTCATGCGCTGCTCGCGCAGCGGCAGGGCGTCGCCGTGGACGCCGAAATAGCCTGTGATCGGATTGGACATGGCACGATCCCGCGGTTCGTTGCCGAAACCACAGGCAAGGCGCGTGCCAAAGCCGGGCGCAAGGCCCGTGAGATCAGGGGGTTGCCTCGGGAGGCGGGAAGCGCCCGCGCGCTCTATTAGAACGTCAGGCAGGCCGCGCAGCCAGGCGCGGCGCGCGGGTCAGGCGGCCGCTTGCGCGGCCGCCGCGACCACCCGCAGCCGGGCCAGCACGTACTCGGCCAGCTCGTTGGGGCTGTACTTGGCGACGAAGGCGTTGGCGCCCACGCGCTCGACCATCGCGTTGTTGAACACGCCCGACAGCGAGGTGTGCAACAGCACGTACAGGCCGGACAGGCCGGCATGGCGGCGGATTTCCGTCGTCAGCGTGTAGCCGTCCATCGCCGGCATCTCGATGTCGGAGATCACCATGGCGTAGCGCTCGGCCGGATTCTCGCCGGCGGCGTGGATCTGCAAGAGATGGTCCAGCGCCTGGCGACCGTCCGAGAGCAGGGTCGCGGCCACCCCCAGCTGGTCCAGCACGCTGCGGATCTGCTGCCGCGCCACCCGCGAGTCGTCGACCACCAGCACCTGCAGCTGCGGGCCGGTGAGCGCCAGCGACGGGTCCAGGTTGGCCTCGACCCGGGTCTGGGCGATGTCGGCCAGCACGCTTTCCACGTCGATCACCTGGATCAGCTCGCCCTGGAAGCGGGTCACCGCGGTCAGGTAGCTGGACTCGGCGCCCAGTTCCGGCGGCGGATGGATGTCTTCCACCGCGATGTTGACGATGCGCTCCACGCCGCTGACCAGGAAGCCCTGCACCGAGCGGTTGAACTCGGTCACCACCAGATAGCCCGGCGCGGTGTCCGCGTTCGGCTCGCGTTCCGGGTGGCCGATGGCCAGGCCCAGGTCGAGCACCGGCACCGAGCGCCCGCGCACGTCGGCGACACCGGAGAATTGCAGCGGCAGCCCCGGCACCTGGAACAGCTCCGGCCGGCGCAGCACTTCCTGCACCTTGAAGACGTTCACGCCAAAAAGCTGACGACCGCCCAGCCGGAACAGCAGCAGGGCAAGCCGGTTGTGGCCCGCCAAGCGGGTGCGCTGGTCGATTCGGTTGAGAAGGTCATGACTCATGGCGTTCATATCGGCGCCCTCGCGGCGGAACTTGAGGGCGCGTCCCGCATCGGACGTTCGTTTTGCGGCACGGGCTTTGCATGGTGTCGGCGACCTTTCCGAGAGAGACGGCGATGCGCCCGATCCTATTGCTGGTCCTGCTGGCGGCGACGCCGGCCTGGGCCGCGGACTTCCAGTCGGTGGATTCGATCCGTGCCGCGGCGCTGTCCCTGGCCGGGCCCGACGCCGATGCCGAGGCGACCCTGGACCCGTCGGTCCGGGTGCCGCTGTGCCCGGTGCCGTTGCAGGCCCAGCCGACCGGGACCACCACCGTGGAGGTGAGCTGCCCGCGCGATACCGGGTGGCGGCTGTTCGTGCCGGTCAAGGTGCGGCGCATGCAGCATGTCCTGGTGCTGGCGCGCGGCCTGTCCGCTGGAGAAACCATCGGCGCGGCCGATATCGTCCCCGAGAAGCGCGACGCGGCGCGCATCGTCGGCGCCGCGATGACCGAGCCGGAGGCGGCGATCGGCAAGGTGGTGCGGCGAACCCTGCCGGCCGGCACCTTGTTGTCCGCCACCGACCTGGTCGCGCCGCGGCTGGTCCGGCGCGGCGACAATGTGGCGCTGGTGGCACGCAGCGGTGGCCTGGAAGTGCGCATGTCCGGCCGTGCATTGGGCGATGCGGGCGAAAACGAGCGGGTGACCGTCGAAAACCTGTCGTCCAAGCGCATCGTTCAGGGAACTGTGTCACAAAACGGCGACGTTTTAGTGACGCGCTAAGAATCCGGCTAAAGTTCTCCGACGCTGTGCCGTTACCTACACCGAACCCGTAACAGGATTTCCGCCATGACTCAGAAAATTGAAGGGAATTTGCCAAGCCCGGCCACCCTTCGCACCTCGTCCGTCTCGACCAAGGCCGCCTCCGGCGCGTCCGAGGAAGGCAAGGACCGTGCGGTCGGTGCGGCCGCAGCCACCGACAGCCTGCGCCTGACCGGCGAGGCTTCCGGCCTGCAGACCCTGCAACGCCAGCTCTCGGCCGCTCCGGCGGTGGACAGCGGCCGCGTCGAGGCCGTGCGCTCGTCGCTGCAGAACGGCAGCTACAAGATCAACCCCGACGCGATCGCCAGCCGCATGATCGACATGGATCGGCAACTCAGCGCATGAACACGTCGGTGACCAACCCCCTGCAGCAGCTCAGCGACGCGCTCGCCGGCGAGCGCCAGGCGTTGTTGGATCACAACGTGGAAGGCCTCATGCAGGCGACCAGCGCCAAGCTGGCGGCACTGCGCGCCCTGGAGGCCGACGTGCCTGCCGGCGCCGAAGCCGAACTGCGGCTGCGCGAACTGGCCGACGCCAACCGCGCCAACGGCGCGCTGCTGTCGCGGCGCCGGCGTGAGGTCAACTGGGCGCTGCGCCACCTCGGCCGCAGTGAGAGCGCCTCGTCCTACGACGCCAACGGCCAGTCCAGCACGCCGCTCGCCCAGCGTCCCCTGGCGATCGCGTAAGCGCGTAAGCCGCACTGCGTCCCGGTGCGGGGCGCGCATCCGCCGGCGGCAACGGCGTATATTGGGCATCCATCGATCGCCCACGGCCTGTCGTGAATTTCGCCGAAATCAATCCCAACGCAGCACCTGTCCTGCCCGCGCGCGAGAGCCTGCTTGCCCTCAGCGAACTGTTGTACGAAGGCGTGGTGCTGTTCCGCGCCGACGGCCAGTTGCTGCTGACCAACAGCGCCGCACGCCGCCATCTGTCCGGCGCCGACACCGGCGGCCTGGCCGCGCACCTGGCGCAGTGGCTGCCGGGCGACGCGTTGTCGCAGGCGCGCAGCAGCGGTCGCTGGAGCGGCAGCCTGCCGACCGAACAGCACGTGGTGCTGGCGCATCTTTACTTCCATGCCGACGCGGACGGCGGCCATTACCTGATGCTGATCCAGGGCATCGAAGGCCAGCAGGACTACGAACAGGAACTGCAGCAGCGCCACGCCGAACTGCGCCAGGCCTACCTGCGCCTCAACGGCGCCCAGGAAAAACTGCTGCAGTCGGAGAAGATGGCCTCGATCGGCCAGCTCGCCGCCGGCGTCGCCCACGAGATCAACAACCCGATCGGCTACGTCCATTCCAACCTGGGCAGCCTGCAGGAATACCTGCGCAGCCTGTTCACCCTGATCGAGGCCTACGAGCGCGCCCTGCGCGCGCCGGATCCGAAGGCGCTGATTCCGGAAATCGACGACATCCGCAACCGCTTCGACATCGACTTCATCAGCCGCGACCTGCCGCAACTGATGGCCGAGTCGCGCGAAGGCATCGAGCGGGTCACCCGCATCGTCCGTGACCTGAAGGACTTCTCCTATTCCGGCCGCGAGGAGTCGTGGAAGCTGGTGGACCTGCACTCGGGCCTGGAATCGACGATCAACATCATCTGGAACGAGCTCAAGTACAAGGTCACCCTGGAGCGCCACTACGGCAACCTGCCGCTGGTGGAGTGCCTGCCGTCCGAGCTCAACCAGGTGTACATGAACCTGCTGCTCAACGCCGGTCAGGCGATCGGCGAGCGCGGCACCATCGTGGTCAGCACCGGCCAGGACGGCGAAGAGGTGTGGATCGAGTTCAAGGACTCCGGCGCCGGCATTGCGGCGGACCTGCTGCAGCGCATCTTCGACCCGTTCTTCACCACCAAGCCGGTCGGCAGCGGCACCGGCCTGGGCCTGTCGATCTCCTACGGCATCATCAACAAGCACCACGGCCGCATCGACGTGAGCAGCGTCGTGGGCGAGGGGTCGACGTTCCGGATCGTGATTCCGGTTAGGCAGCCGAAGTAGCTGGGAATGGGGAATCGGGAATGGAGAATCGGAAAAGCGGGCAGCACTGCCGCTATTCGATTTCCGCGTACCCGATTTTGCATCAATGATCTGATATGAAAAATGAAAAGCCGCGATGCGGCTTTTCCCATTCCCGATTCCCCATTCCCCAATCCCAGCCCCTCAAGGCCCCGCATCCCGCCGCTGTTCGTCGTGCGTGCGGAAGGCCTGGCGGATGTGTTCGCGCAGTTCGTCGTCGTTCCAGGGCTTGGTCAGGAAGCGGTAGATCGCGCCGCGGTTGATCGCGTCGGTGACGGTGGCCAGGTCGGTGTAGCCGGACAGGACCAGGCGGATGGTGTCGGGGTAGAGCATCTTCACCCGGCCCAGGAACTCGGTGCCGCTCATGTCGGACATGCGCTGGTCGGACAGGATCACCTGCACGTCGTTGGTGGCGAGCAGGTCGAAGGCGTCGCGGACGTTGCCGGCGGCGAGGATGCGGTAGCCGTCGCGGCGGAACAGGCGCACCAGCGAGCGCAGCACGTTCTCTTCGTCGTCGAGCAGCAGCAGGGTGCGGTCCGGGCGGGTCTCGGTGAACGATTCCGGGCGCAGGTAGCGCCGGCGCAGGGCCATGCCGGCGGCTTCGGCCGACATCGGTTCGCCGAACAGGTAGCCCTGGAAGATGTCGCAGTCGTTGCGGCGCAGGAAGCCGAGTTGCGCCTGCGATTCGACGCCGTTGGCGATCACCACCATGCCCAGCTGGTGGCCCATGGCGATGATCGCGCGGGCGATCGCCGCCTCGCGGTTGCCGGCCGGCGCGCTCTTGATGAAGCTGCGGTCGATCTTCAGCTTGTCCACCGGGTAGCGCACCAGCGCGCTGAGGCTGGAATCGCCGGTGCCGAAGTTGTCCAGGCTCAGGCTGATGCCTTCGCGGCACAGGTTGGCCAGGGTCTCGTGGACGAAATTGACGTTGTTGGTGAGCGCGCTCTCGTTGATCTCCAGCACCACCATCTGCGGCGGCACCCCGGCCGCCTGCAGCGCGGACATTACTTCGTTGAAGAAGGTCGGGCGCAGCAGCTGCAGGGTGGAGACGTTGACCGCGATGGTGAAGTCGTCGAAGCCCTGGTCGCGCCACAGCCGCGCCTGGCGCAGCGCGCCTTCCATCACCCAGGTGCCGATCTGCACGATCACGCCCAGGCGCTCGGCGGTGCGCATGAAGCGCTCCGGCACCAGGATGCCCAAAGTCGGCGACTGCCAGCGCAGCAGCGATTCCATGCCGACCACGCGACCGTCGCGGGCGCTGACCATCGGCTGGTAGCGCAGGCGCAGTTCGCCGTTGGGGATGGCGTCGACGATCTGCCGCGAGATGATGCTCTCGCTGTGCGCGCTGGGCGGGCCGTCGGCGGCGTACAGGCGTACCAGGTTGCCGCCTTCGCGTGCGGCCTGGTAGACCGCGTCCTCGGCGAAGTCGAGCAGGGTCGACAGGCGCGTGGAATGTTCCGGGCACAGGCTCACGCCGATCTTGCCGGTCATGAACAGGGTGTACGGCAGCACCGACAGCGGCAGTTCGATCTGCTGCCGGATCTCCTCGGCGAAGGCTTCCGGCGGCGGCACGTCGGCGGTGCGCGGCACCGCCATCACCAGTTCGTCGCTGCCGTGGCGCCACAGCAGGCCGCGGCCGCGCAGGTGCGCCTGCAGCCGGTGCGCCAGCAGCGCCAGCGCCTGGTCGCCGACCTCCGGGCTCATGTTCTCGTTGATCGAGGCGAAGTGGTCGATGTCGATGTGCAGCAACATCACCCCCGGCCCGCCGGCCAGCGCCTCGGCGATCATGCCGGTCAGGGCGGGATGGCCCGCACCCAGGCGCGACGGCAGTTCGTCGTCCACGGGTACGGCGCTGGCGGGATTCCACATCGGCTCAGGTTCCAGGCGGGGGCGACGGCGGTGCCGCGGTGGTGTAGGGCAGGCACAGCGTCACCCGGGTGCCGGCGCCGGGGGCGGTGTCGATCTGCAGGGTACCGCCAGCGCTCTGCGCGCGCTCGCGCATCACGATCAGGCCCAGGCCGCGCGGCCCGGCCGGATCGAAGCCGTCGCCGTCGTCGACCACTTCCAGGCGCAGGCGCTGGCGTTCCTCGTCGCCGAGGGTCATCCGCACCTCACCGGCGCTGGCATGGCGCAGCACGTTGGTCAGGCTCTCCTGGGCGATGCGGAAACAGGCCTGTTCGACCTCGCCGCTGGGGCGCTCGGGCAGGGCGGCGATGTCCAGTTGCAGGCGCACCGGCGAGGCGCGGAACAGCATGCCGGCCTGCCAGCGCAGCGCCGCCTCCAGGCCCAGCGCGTCCAGTTGCGGCGGACGCAGCAGGGTGGAGAGGTTGCGCAGCTTGGTGATGCTGCTGTCGGCCAGTTGCACGATCTCGCTCAGGTCCTCGCGGCGGCGCTCGGCGTCGGTCTCGTCCAGCGCCGCGTGCGCGGACAGCTTCATCGCGGTGATCGCCTGGCCGATGTCGTCGTGCAGGTCGCGCGAGATCGCCCGGCGCTCGTCTTCCTGCAGCGAGAACAGGCGCCGCGCCATCGCCTGCAGTTCGCGGTTGCTCTGCGCCAGCGCGTCGCGCATGCGCTCCGGTTCGCTGAGGTCGCGCACGATCATCAGCTTGCAGTCGCGGCCGCTGTAGCGGACGTTGCCGAACGACAGCCCGGCATGGAACAGCGAGCCGTCGCGGCGGCACATGCGCGCGGTGGCGCCGCGTTCGCCCTTGGCCCCGGCCGCGCCCATCCGCTGTCGCACCAGCGCCAGGTCGGCGCTGTCGACCAGGCCCTGCAGCGGCTCGCCAAGCAGGTTCTCGCCCTCGAAGCCGAACTGCCCGGCGCAGGCGGCGTTGGCGTACAGCACGTGTTCCTGGTGCAGGATCGCCACGCCGTCCGGCAGCACCCGCACCAGTTCGCGGAACTGCTCCTCGCGCTCGTGCAGCAGGCGCCGCGAGCGCTCGTGCTCGGTCACGTCCTGCAGGGTGCCGTGCACGCAGGCGCGGCCTTCGTCGTCGCTGGCCGATTCGGCGCGCAGGTGCAGCATGCGCGCCTGGCCGTCGGCGGCCAGCACCGGCAGCAGCATGTCCAGTTGCAGCGGCGCGCTGCCGCACAGGTCCTCGATCACCCGCTGGATGCGCGCCTGCGAGGCCACGTCGGGCGGGACCAGCAGTTCTTCCAGGCGGTGCTGGCGCGGCTGGTCCGGCACGCGCCGGCCGAGCATCCGGTAGACCTGCTCGGAATAGCTGCCCAGGCCGCTGGCCCGGTCCAGTTGCCAGGAGCCCAGCCGCGCGATCGACTGCGCCTCCTGCAGATGCTGCAGGGCCTGGTCGCGGCGGCGCTGCGCGTCGTATTCGGCGCTGCGGTCGCTGATGACCACCAGCCGCGCCTGCCGGCCGTGGTAGTCCAGGCTGGTGCTGCGCGCCTCGGCCATGCACTGGGTGCCGTCGCGCAGGCGCAGCGGCTCGGCCACCACGCAGGTCTTGGACGGGGTCTGGCGGATCGTCTCGATCACCTCGGCCAGGCGGGCGCTGGCGCTGGGCGGCCACAGCCGGGCCAGCTCCAGGCCGACGAACTCGTCGTGCGACCAGCCGAAGAAAGCGACCGCGGCGGGGTTCACGTCGAGGATGCGCAGGCTTTCCAGGTCGTAGACCAGCATCGGGCTGGGATTGGCGTGGAACATCTGCCGGTAGCCGGCCTCCGACAGCGCCAGCCGGGTGTGCGCCTGCACCGCGGCGCGCACCAGCGGGCGCAGCAGGTAGTACAGGGCGACCGCGGTCAGGGCCAGGAACAGGGCGTCGTTGGCCAGCTGCAGGACGATCAACGTGCGGGGATCGTCTACGAAATGCGCCAGAACCAGGTCGCTGCCGATCGACAGCGCCAGCCCCAGCAGGACATACAGCAGCACCACCCGCCAGATGCCGCGGTCCAGGCGCTGCGCCAGGCGCATGCCGGAGGTCGCCTGGGTGGGCAGGGAGCTGTCGCGTTGTGGTTGCATGCCCCGGCAGCCTGCTGCGGTGGTCCGTGTCCGGCGGACATCTTAGCCGCTGACGGCCGCCGCGGCCCATCGCCGGGCGCTGCCGGCGCTCAATTAATGCCACCGGGTGCCGTTATCACCTTCGACCGCTGGCCTCCAGGGCGGCGAAACGGAGTATCTCGGCGTGGATCAAGGCGTCATCGCAAGCTTGCTGCAGCACCCGCTCACCTCGGCGCTCGTCCTGTTGGACGCCGATGGCAGGCCGCTGGCGGCGAACCGGGCAGCGCAGGCGCTGGAGCTGCCGCGCACGGTGGAGGCGTATGCCGAGCTGTTGCGTGCGGCCCGCGAGCGCCTGCTCGGCGGCGAGACCATGCTGGCCTGCGCCTTGCCCGGCACCGCCGGGCGGCGCCTGGACGGCTGGCTGCGTGCGGTCCGCGACGACAGCGGCGGCCTGCTGGCCTATACCCTCAGCGTGCCCGAACCGGTCGGCAGCGATGGCGCTACCCGCTGGGAGATCGCCCTGGACAGCGCCGAACACGGCCTGTGGGACTGGGACATCCCAAGCGACACCATCTTCCGCTCCGAGCGCTGGAAGCGGATGCTCGGCTACGCGGGCGATGCCCCGGCCGATGGCCTGAACGCGCTGCTGCCGCTGGTCCACGGCGACGACCAGGAGCGCCTGCGCCAGGCGATCCGCGCGCATTTCGAGGGCCGTACCGAAACCTATATGTGCGAGTTCCGCCTGCGCCGGCAGGACGGGCAATGGCACTGGATCCTGGACCGCGGCCGCATCGTGGCGCGCACCGCCGACGGCAGCCCGCTGCGCATGATCGGCACGCACACCGACATCCACGAGCAGAAACTGCTCGAGCAGCGCCTGCGCGACCAGCAGACCCTGCTGCGCGAGGCGCAGCGCATGACCCGCATGGGCAGCTGGTCCTGGGACCCGCTGCGCGACCGGGTCTGGTGCTCGCGCGAGTTTCTGCGCGTCACCGGCCTGGACGAACAGCAGGCGCCGAGCAGCCGCGGCTGGCTGCGCCTGCTCAGCCGCGATTCGATGGCGCAGCTGATCTCGGTGTGGCGGCGCATGGTGCGCGAGGCCAAGCCGGCCAACTTCGAGGTCGAGCTGGTGCGCGGCGGCGAGTCGCCGTTGCACCTGCGGGTGTGGGCGCAGCCGCAGGTTGAGGCCGACGGCCGCATCCAGCGCGTGCTCGGCCAGGTGCAGAACATCACCGAACAGCGTCAGACCGACGCGCTGATCCGCTGGCGCACCGAACTGCTCAACCGGGTCTCGGCGCTGGGCAAGATCGGCGGCTGCGAGATCGAGGTCGGCACCCGGCGCATGCAGTGGACCGAGGAGTGCTACCGCATCCATGGCCTGCGCAAGGAGGCCATCGATCTGGACCACGCGCTGGCGCTGTACACCCAGGACTCGCGCGATGCGTTCGAGTCGGCGCTGGTGCGCATCGCCGAGGGCGGCCTGCCCGAGCAACTGGACCTGTGCTTCCACCGTCCGTCCGGGCAGCGCATCTGGGTGCAGGTGCTGATCGAGCTGGACGAACGCGACGGCCTGCCGCCGCGCTTCGTGGTGCTGTTCCGCGACATCACCCGCGAACGCGAGGCCAGCGAGCGTATCGAGCTGCTGGCCCACTACGACCTGCTGACCGGTCTGCCGAACCGGCAACTGCTGCGCGAGCAGGCCGAGAAGGCGATGCACGAGGCGGTGGAGCGCGGCACCACGCTGGCGATGCTGTTCGTCGACCTGGACGGCTTCAAGAGCATCAACGATTCCTTCGGCCACGCCACCGGCGACGCGCTGCTGAAGCTGGCGGCCACCCGCATGCATCAGCAGCTGCGCACCAGCGACCTGTTCGGCCGCTTCAGCGGCGACGAGTTCGTGGTGGTACTGCGCGACCTGGCCGAGCCGGGCGACGCCGGGCACGTGGCGCGCAAGCTGATCGCGGCGCTGGCCGAGCCGCTGCACAGCGGCGAGAACGTGATCAAGATCGGCGCCAGCATCGGCATCGCGCTGATGGAGGAGGGGCGCCAGGACTTCGACGGTCTGCTGCGCGCGGCCGATGCGGCGATGTACGCGGCCAAGGAATCCGGGCGCAACACCTGCCACTACTACAGCCAGGACGTGTTGCTGCGCGCGCAGCGGCGTCTGGAGATCGAGCATGCGCTGCACGGCGCGCTGGACCGCGAGGAGTTCTCGCTGGTGTACCAGCCGCTGGTGCATGCGGCGGGCGAGCGCGCCCCGGCGGTGGAAGCGCTGCTGCGCTGGCACCGCCCCGGCCACGGCCACTGCAACCCGGCCGAGTTCATTCCCATCGCCGAGGAATGCGGCGAGATCGTGCGCCTGGGCGACTGGGTGATCGGCGAGGCCTGCCGCCAGGCCGCGGCCTGGGATGCGGCGGGGCTGAGCTTCGACCGGGTCTCGGTGAACGTCTCGGCGATGCAGTTGCGCGACCGCGGCTTCGCCGAGCGGGTGATCGAGCTGTGCCAGCGCAACGGCTGGTCGCCGAAGCGGCTGGAACTGGAACTGACCGAATCGGCGCTGATCCGCGACAGCGAGTCGCTGCGCCGGTGCTTCGAACTGTTCGAACAGGAAGGTGTGCTGCTGGCGGTGGACGATTTCGGCACCGGCTTCTCCAACCTGCATTACCTCAACCGCTTCCCGGTGCAGCGCCTGAAGATCGACCGCAGCTTCGTGCAGGACATGCTGCACGACAGCGGCACCGCCAAGGTCACCCAGGCGATCGTGCAGCTCGGCCATGCGCTGGGCATGCAGGTGGTGGCCGAGGGCGTGGAGACGGTGCAGGAAGAGGCGCTGCTGCGCGAGCAGGGCTGCGACGAGATCCAGGGCTACCTGCACGCGCGGCCGTTGCCGCCGCGCGAGCTGGCCGCCTGGCTGCGCGCGCGCCAGCAGGTGGCGCCGGCCACGCACCCGCGGTTGGTGCTGGCTGCGCAGTGAATGCGCGGCGCTGCGTGCGCCGTGCCGACTTGCGGCGGCGCAGCAGCTGGCTATACTGCGCGCGCCCATCGTTTCCCGGCCAGAGGCCACCTTCCTTGGACAGTCATCCTAGACCGACGCTGCAGCGACAGAGCTGACAGGACCGCCACGGTCTGGGTCGTCCCAGATGGGTCCCGTCCGCTCAGGACGGGATCGTTCGCCAGCCGCTTGCGGCGCTGGCCTTGATTCCGAGAGTGCGCAAGCCCGATCCGCGAGGACTCCGAGCGTAGCCCCTGGCGTTGCCCGTCGTCGGAGCCGCCCATGCGCCTGCCATCGCCATCGTTCCCGATCCACCTGACCTCGCTGCCCATTCGCGCGCGGTGGCGACGTCCTGCCTGCGCCACATTGCCTGGGGACGCCCGCGCAGCCGGCAGCGGCTGACGCACGCCGTACATCTTCCCCGGTCACACTGGGCGGTCCGCTCCGCGACCCGCGCCAGCGTCCTTTTTCCTGCGGCGCCCGCTGCCGCTCTTGCCGGATCTTCCCATGCTGCCATTCGCTCGCGACCGCACCGCGCCCGGACAGCTCGCCGCACGCCCCGGCGTACTGCCCAACCTGCACGACCTGGCGGTGTTCGCCCTGCTGCTGGGGCTGGGGGCGCTGCTGCTGCACGGCGCTACCGACATGCGCGCGCCGCTGCCGCCGGCCGGCACCGATGCGGTGTCGCTGGACCTGTGGCAGTTGCCCGAATACGGCCTGCGCACCACCTTGCGCATGTTCGCGGCGATGGCCGCCTCGCTGGTGTTCACCTTCGTGGTGGCGACCCTGGCCGCCAAGAGCCGCCGCGCCGAGCGGGTGATCGTGCCGGCGCTGGACATCCTGCAGTCGGTGCCGGTGCTGGGCTTTCTCACCTTCACCGTCACTTTCTTCCTGGGCCTGTTCCCCGGTCGGCAGATCGGTGCCGAACTGGCCTCGATCTTCGCCATCTTCACCAGCCAGGCCTGGAACATGGCGTTCTCGTTCTACCAGTCGCTGCGCAACGTGCCGCGCGACCTGGACGAGGTGTCGCGCGGCTTCGGGCTCAGCGCCTGGCAGCGCTTCTGGCGGCTGGAGGCGCCGTACGCCACGCCTTCGCTGATCTGGAACATGATGATGTCCATGTCCGGCGGCTGGTTCTTCGTGGTCGCCTCCGAGGCGATCAGCGTCGGCGACCACACGCTGGAGCTGCCCGGCATCGGCTCGTACCTGGCGCTGGCGATCGCCCAGCGCAACTTCGCCGCGGTCGGCTGGGCGGTGGTGGCGATGGCGGTGCTGATCGCGCTGTACGACCAGTTGCTGTTCCGCCCGATCGTGGCCTGGTCGGACAAGTTCCGCGCCGAACTCACCGCCTCGCAGGACAAGCCGCAGTCGTGGCTGTACGACCTGCTGCGGCGCACGCGCCTGGCCAAGCGGCTGGTCGCGCCGCTGGCCTGGGTCTGGCAGCGCGCCATGCTGGTGCGCTGGACGCCGCGGCGCCAGCCGCAACTGCTGCCCGCGCCGCAGGTACCCGGCCGCAGCGGGGTGTGGGGCGACCGGCTGTGGAGCGCGGCGCTGGCGCTGGCCGGCGCGGCCGCGGCCTGGTTCGCCTACGACTACGGCCGCCGCCACCTGGGCCTGCACGACCTGGCCGAGGCCTTCGGCGGTGGCCTGGCCACGCTGCTGCGCGTGGTGGTGCTGATCGCCCTGGCCAGCCTGGTGTGGGTGCCGATCGGCGTGTGGATCGGGCTGCGGCCGAAGGTGGCGCAGCGGGTGCAGCCGCTGGCGCAGTTCCTGGCCGCGTTCCCGGCCAACGTGCTGTTCCCGTTCGCGGTCCTGGCCATCGTCAGCACCGGCGCCGATCCCAACATCTGGCTGTCGCCGCTGATGATCCTCGGCACCCAGTGGTACATCCTGTTCAACGTGATCGCCGGCGCCAGCGCGTTCCCCACCGATCTGCGCGAGGCCGCGACGATCTACCACCTGCGTTCGTGGACCTGGTGGCGGCGGGTGATCCTGCCCGGCATCTTTCCGTACTACATCACCGGTGCGCTGACCGCGTCGGGCGGCTCCTGGAACGCCAGCATCGTGGCCGAGCTGGCCAGTTGGGGCCACACCCAGGTGCAGGCCTACGGCCTGGGCGCCTACATCGCCCGCGCCACCGCCGCCGGCGACGGCCCGCGGGTGTTGCTCGGTGTGGCGGTGATGTCGCTGTTCGTGACCCTCTTCAACCGCGCGGTCTGGCGACGCCTGTACGTGTTCGCCGAACGCCGCCTGCGTTTCGACTGATTCCTGGAGACCGACCATGAGCTATTCCGCAAGCGTGCCCGAACGCGCCCCGCTGGTCCGCGTGCAGGGCGTGCGCAAGACCTACGACAAGGGTGGGGCGACGCCGCTGGTGGTGCTGGAGGATGTCGACCTGACCCTGCACTCGGGGCAGATCGTCGGTCTGCTCGGCCGTTCCGGCTCGGGCAAGTCGACCCTGCTGCGCGCCATCGCCGGGCTGCTGCAGCCCAGCGCCGGCAGCATCGCCTTCCGCGACGCCGCGCCCGGCCAGGTCGCCGACGACATCGCCATGGTGTTCCAGAGCTTCGCCCTGTTCCCGTGGCTGACCGTGCTGCAGAACGTGGAAGTAGGCCTGGAAGCGCGTGGCGTGGCCGCCGACGAACGCCGCCGGCGTGCGCTGGCGGCGATCGACCTGATCGGCCTGGACGGCTACGAGGGCGCCTACCCGAAGGAACTGTCCGGCGGCATGCGCCAGCGCGTGGGCCTGGCGCGGGCGCTGGTGGTGCGGCCGAAGCTGCTGCTGATGGACGAGCCGTTCTCGGCGCTGGACGTGCTGACCGCCGAGACCCTGCGCACCGACCTGCTGGACCTGTGGTCGGAAGGGCGCATGCCGATCGAATCGATCCTGATGGTCACCCACAACATCGAGGAGGCAGTGCTGATGTGCGACCGCATCGTCATCTTCGGCGCCAATCCGGGGCGGGTGATCGGCGAGATCGAGGTGACCCTGCCGCAGCCGCGCAACCGTCTGGCGCCGGCGTTCCGCGCCCTGGTCGACGACATCTACGCGCGCATGACCGCCAGCCCGCAGCGGCCGCAGACCCGCGAGGGCGTGTTCCCGGGCAGCGGCATCGCCATGGTGTTGCCGCGCGTGTCGAGCAACCTGCTGGCCGGCCTGATCGAGGCGGTGGCGGCCGAGCCCTACCACGGCCGCGCCGACCTGCCGCCGCTGGCGGCCGGCCTGCAACTGGAAGTGGACGAACTGTTCCCGATCGCCGAGACCCTGCAACTGCTGCGCTTCGCCGTGTTCGAGCAGGGCGACCTGCAATTGACCCCGGCCGGACAGCGCTTCGCCGAACTGGGCACCGACGCGCGCAAGCAGCTATTCGCCCAGCACCTGGCCACCTACGTGCCGCTGGCCGCGCACATCCGCCGCGTCCTCGACGAACGCCCGGCGCATCACGCACCGGCGCGCCGTTTCCGCGACGAGCTGGAAGACCACATGTCCGAGGCCTATGCGGCGGAGACGGTGCAGGCGGTCACCAGCTGGGCGCGTTATGCCGAGTACTTCGCCTACGACAAGCAGGCGGATCTGTTCTCGCTGGAGAATCCGAGCTGATCAAGGGAGCTGCACAGCTTCGCGTAGGAGCGGCTCCAGCCGCGACGGGACGGCCAACATTGCTGGCGTCAAGCATGAGCTTGCTCGCCGCCCAATGCGCCTTGCAGCAGGATGTCGCGATCTGATCGGCGTCGTTGTGGGAGGGACTTCAGTCCCGATTGCGGGCGCATCGAAGCGCCGGACGGCATCGCGCGTCGCGACTGAAGTCGCTCCCACAGTGACGCTTTCCCACGGCCGGGCGCTCGCGATTCGGAGAAGGGTTCAGGCGCGCGCCTGGATGCGACGTCGATCGGTCAATGTGTCGTAGCTCGCCGCCTAATGCGCCTTTGCAGCAACGATGTCGCGATCCGATCGGAGTCGTTGTGGGAGGGACTTCAGTCCCGACTGCATGCGGCCGGCCAGGCACGTGTCGCTCGCTTGTGGCGATTGAAAAGCCGTACGGCGCGGCTTTTCCGCGGCCTGGTGGGCCCGTCGTGCTCGCGTAGGAGCGGCTTCAGCCGCGACAGGAGCATTCCCCTACCGCCTGTCGCGACTGAAGCCGCTGCCACAGTCGTGACGCGTGCATGGGCCACGCGGCCTCCACCAAGCAAAATCGAGAGATGGGGCCGGGTCACTCTCCAGCGCGGTGCCCCGAACGCGCTGCCACATCAGGCACCGTGCGATGCCAACGCCGCCGACGCGTCGACTCAATCGCCGTCGTAGAGCGGGAAGTGCACCAGCGGCGCCGGCGTGCCGGCGGCAGCGACCGCGCTGCCGTTCAGGCCCATGTCCCAGGCCAGGCCGGCCCAGACCGGGTCGGCGATGCGTGCGTCCTGCGGTGCCGGTGCGCGCGCGATCAGCAATTGCCGCAGTTCGGCCTGGGCCAGCGTCTCCAGCCGTCGCAGGGCGTGGCCGGGCTGGCGCGGTGTGGCCGCCGGCCGGATGCCGGGATCGGCCACCGGCTCTGACGCAGACACGTGCGCGCTGCTGCTTTCATCGCAGGACATGGCCGCAACTCGGGACAGGGACTGGAGATGCATCGACATCGACGGAGCCGGACGGGGAGGGCAGAGACGACAAGCCCCGGCAGGGGCCGGGGACTCGTCGGTTCATGGCGTGGGGGACGACAAGGCGGACTTAGAACAGCTCGACCGTGCCGGCACCCATGCTCTGCTGCGCCACCGGCTTGTGCGGCGGACGCTCCCACTCCACGCGCATGTCGCGCAGGCGGTTGCCGACCCGCTGCAGGGCGTCGAGCAGTTCGTGGTCGAACACGCCGCCATTGCGATGCAGCAGTTCCTGCAGCGCCACGGCCTCGCGGTTGATCGCGGTCAGGCGGTCCAGGTGGGTGTGCACGCCACCCAGGGCCTGGGTCGCGATGTCCTCGAACTGCAGGGCACGCACCGCTTCGGCGACGCTGCTGTCGATGGCGCGGCCGCACTCGGAGATCTCGCGCATGCCGTCGCCCAGCGAGTGGTTGATCGCGGCCACGTTGTCCAGCATCGACGCGGCCTCGGCCCGCGCCTCGCGGGAGCGGTCCATGTCGCGCGAGGCCATGTTCGAGACCGTCTCGCGGACCTTGGCGATGGCGTCCTTGGAGCTGTGCGCCAGCTTGCGGATCTGCTCGTTGAAGGTGGTCGAGCGCTCAGACAGGTTGCGCACCTCGTCGGCCACCACCGCGAAGCCGCGGCCCGCCTCGCCGGCGCGCGCCGCTTCGATCGCCGCGTTCAGCGCCAGCAGGTTGGTCTGGTCGGCGATCGACTTGACGTCCTCCAGCAGGGCGAAGATGCCGTCCAGGTGCTGGGACATGTCGTCGATGTAATGCACCGTGGTGCTGCTCTGGCCGCTGACCTGTTCCAGCGCCTCCACCAGCTGCTCCATGCGCTGGCTGGCATGCTGGGCGAAGCGGGCCACGTCCACCCCGGCGCCGCCGTCTTCGCCGGCGCGGTCGACGATGCGGGCCAGGGCCACGCTCTGCTGCCGCGACTTGCGGTTCATCGCCTCGAAGCTGCCACCCAGGCCGCTGACCGCCTGGCGGATCAGTTCGCGGGCACGTTCGATCTCCGAGCGCGAGCCCTCGATCTCGTTGCCGACGAAGCTGCGCAGCTCGGTCAGCAGGTGGTCCTGCTCGCGCATGACCTTGGCCTGCTCCGGCGAGCGCCGGCTCTGGCTGTACGCGGTCCAGCCGGCAAAGCCGAGCCAGCTCAGCGTCATGGTGGTGAGGATGGCCCAACGGACCGGGGCCGGCCAGTCGAAACCGGCGGCGATGGGGAACAGCAGCGTCAGGGCGAGCGGGGCGGCCAGACGGATCAGGAGGCGTGAGTACATGGAAGTTCTCGGCAGATTCACGATTGCTGTATCGGCCGCCCCCCCGGGGTCTTTAGCAGCGTCATCGCCGAATCGTCGAAACCTGCGTCCTGTCGCAGGATCGGCGTCGCAGAACGGGCGCGGCGGCCCGCGCCCTCCGCCTCCGGGCTCAGCGCAGCGCGCGGTCCACGGTCTCGCGCATGCGCCGCTTGGCCAGCAGGAAGTCCCACAGGCTGCCGCCCATCTGCCGCCACAGCACCGCCGCGCGGACCGCCGCCAGCAGCAGGGCGCGAATCTCCGCCACCACCCCGGCCTGGCCCAGGTAATGCGGATTGCCTTGCACCATCACCCGTGGGCGCAGGTGGCTGATGGTGTCGGCATACAGCTGGCCCAGTGCGGTGATCACCTCCGGGTGGGTGCTGTCGCCATGGCGTTCCAGCAGCGGCGCGATCCGGGCCAGGCCGGCATCGACCTTGGCGTCGGTCTCGGCATCGCCGGCGAAGCGCCGCTCCAGCTGGATCACGGCCATCGCCAGCCGCGGCAGCACCTCGTCCTGGCCCTGGTTGCGGAAGTAGTTGTGCAGCAGGCGCAGGCCCGGCGCCAGGTCGGCACGGCGGCCGTAGACCGCTTCGGGGCTGGGCGCGTCGATGCGGAACACGCTGTCGAGCAGGGTGCGCACCAGCGACGCCTCCGACTGGCCGGTCTCGGCGATGCGCCGCACCTGCTGCAGGGCCTGGGCCAGGCCCGCCAGCGCCAGCATGCGCGCGTCCATGGAATCGGTCATCGAATGGAGTCCTCGTGTACGGCGGGGGCCTGCTGCGCCAGGCGGCGCTCCAGCGGGGCATCGGTGGTGGCGATCACGGCGCCGCCCAGGCATTGCTCGCCCTGGTACAGCACCAGCGACTGCCCGGGGGTGACGGCGCGCTGCGGGCACGCGAAGCGGACCGAGAGGGTGCCGTCGTCGCCGACCTCGACCGTGCAGGGCTCGTCGGCCTGGCGGTAGCGGGTCTGCGCGGTGCAGTCGAACCGTCGCGCCGGCGGCGCGCCGGCGATCCAGTGGGCGGTCTCGGACTGCAGCCAGTTGGCCATCAGGTAGGGACTGTCGCGGTCCTGGTCGACGTACAGCACATTGCGGGCGACGTCCTTGCCGACCACGTACCAGGGCGCCGCGGCACGCCCGCGCACCCCGCCGATGTTCAGGCCCTCGCGCTGGCCGAGGGTGAAGTAGAACACCCCCGGGTGCTCGGCCACGACCTGCTCGTGCGGGTCGCGGATCTCGCCGCGCCGGGCCGGCAGGTAGCGGCCCAGGAACTCACGGAAGTCGCGTTCGCCGATGAAGCAGATGCCGGTGGAATCCTTCTTGGCGTGGGTCGGCAGGCCGGCCTCGCGGGCGATGCGGCGTACCTGCTCCTTTGGCAGCTCGCCGACCGGGAACAGGGTCGCGGCCAGTTGCGCCTGGCCCAGCTGGTGCAGGAAGTAGCTCTGGTCCTTGTTGCGGTCCAGCCCGCGCAGCAGCCGCCAGCGGCCGCCGACGCAGTCCACCCGTGCGTAGTGGCCGGTGGCGATGCGCTCGGCGCCGAGCTCCCGCGCCGCGTCCAGGAAATGCTTGAACTTGACCTCGCGGTTGCACAGCACGTCTGGATTGGGCGTGCGCCCGGCGGCGTACTCGGCCAGGAAGTGCGCGAACACGCCTTGCCAGTATTCCTGCGAGAAATCGCGGAAATGGAACGGGATGCCGAGCCGCCCGCACACCGCCACCGCATCGCGGCGGTCGTCGTCGGCGCGGCAGTCTCCGCTGCCGTCGTCGGCCCAGTTCTGCATGAACAGGCCGGACACCGCCGCGCCCTGCTGGACCAGTTGCCAGGCCGCCACCGACGAATCCACGCCGCCGGAAACCCCGACCATGACCGCTGCGCCGCTCATGCCACCTGCCGCAACAGGTCCAGCGGGTAGCGGCGCCCGGCCAGGTAGTCGGCCACCACCTGCCACACCAGCGGGCTGCGCCAGCGCGGCGCGGCGGCCTCCAGCTCGGCCGGGGTCATCCACAGCGCGCGCACGATGCCGGTGTCCAGCGGCCGCTGCACATCGTGCGCGACCGGGTCGGCGGCGAAGGCGAAGCGCAGGTAGTGGCGGCCGTTGTCGGCCTTCCACTGGTAGGCGCCGATGAAGGCAGTCGGCTGCACCTGCCAGCCGGTTTCCTCCAGCGTCTCGCGCACCGCGGCCTCGATCAGGCTCTCGTCCGGTTCCAGGTGACCGGCCGGCTGGTTCAGCACCAGCGCACCGGCGATGGCTTCCTCGACCTGCAGCAACCGCCCGTCGCGCACTACCACCGTGGCCACGGTCACATCCGGCTGCCAGGGCTCGGTGATCGCCGTCATCAGAACAGATCCTTGCCGCCGTTGAGCTCGGCGTCCATCGCATCGGCGGGCAGCTTGACCACGAACACGGCGGTACCGCCCTGGCGCACCCAGCCACCGAGGATGTCCGACTGCGCGTCTTCCAGCAGCCGGTTGGCGACCTTGGCGGGCAGGCTGTCGCCCTGCGCCTGGTAGGCCGGCGACCAGACCTCGCGGATGCGGTAGCTGCCGAAGGTCTCCACCGGCGAGCGCACGTAGGTGAGCTGCTTGCGCTCCTGGCCGTGGTCGCGCAGGCCGAACAGCACCTGGTAGTCGCCATCCTCGTCGGCCTGCACGTCGTAGCCCAGCGCCTGCAGCCGCTTGCCCAGCGCCGCATCCGGCGGCTCGGCGGCCGCCGGCAGGGCGGCGGCGAGCAGCGCGGCGAGCAGCGGAACCTTGGGGAACATCGTCGAATGCATGCGGAGCGCCATCGAAAGGAGGGGAATTGTGCGGGCAGGGCCGGCGATCGTCCAATCCCGCCAGGCAGGCCCCGTATATAATGAGCGGATGCCCCGCAAGAATTCCCCCGAGCACGATCATGGCGTCATGGTGGAGACCGGCAAGCCGGAAGTCGCCCGCCCGCCCATGTATCAGGTGCTGCTGCTGAACGACGACTACACCCCGATGGACTTCGTGGTGACCGTGCTGCAACAGTTCTTCTCCCTGGACCTGGAGCGCGCCACCCAGGTGATGCTGCACGTCCATACCCGCGGCCGCGGCGTCTGCGGCGTCTATACCCGCGAGGTGGCTGAATCCAAGGTAGCTCAGGTGAACGAGTTCTCGCGGATGAACCAGCACCCCCTGTTGTGCACGATGGAAAAAGCCTGATAGTGGGAGGCGTCGGTCACCGGTTTGCCCGGACTAACGCGGTGTGAACACACTGATCCGATAGGGTTGTGGAAATTCGCAACTCAAGCCACATATTGTCGGCAACAGACGTCGGAGTACACCATGTTCAGCAAAGATCTCGAGCAGACCATCGGCCAGTGCTACAAGCGCGCCCGGGAAGCCCGTCATGAGTTCATGACGGTGGAGCACCTGCTGTTGGCGCTGCTCGACAATCCCTCCGCCCAGGCCGTGCTCAAGGCCTGCGGCGCCGACGTCGACCGCCTGCGCAGCGACCTGGAACAGGCCATCGAAGCCTCGGTGGCCCGGTTGGCCGAGGACGACGGCCGCGATACCCAGCCCACCCTGGGCTTCCAGCGGGTGCTGCAGCGGGCGGTCTACCACGTGCAGTCCTCCGGCAAGAAGGAGGTCAGCGGCGCCAACGTGCTGGTGGCGATCTTCGGCGAGAAGGACTCGCATGCGGTGTATTTCCTGAATCAGCAGGACATCACCCGCCTGGACATCGTCAACTACCTGTCCCACGGCATCGCCAAGATGGGCGAAGACGGCGAGCAGGCGGCGCCGAGCGACGGCGAGCCGAAGGGCGAGGCAGGTGAGGGCGAACCGAAGGGCGACGCCCTGGCCGAGTACGCCACCAACCTGAACGAGCAGGCCCGCAATGGCCGCATCGACCCGCTGGTGGGGCGTGGCGACGAGATCGAACGCACCATCCAGGTGCTGTGCCGCCGCCGCAAGAACAATCCGCTGTACGTGGGCGAGGCCGGCGTCGGCAAGACCGCCATCGCCGAGGGCCTGGCCAAGCGCATCGTCGAGGGCAGCGTACCGGAGGTGCTGGCCGACGCGGTGATCTTCTCGCTCGACCTGGGCGCGCTGGTCGCCGGCACCAAGTACCGCGGCGACTTCGAGAAGCGCCTGAAGGGCGTGCTGACCTCGCTGAAGAAGGTGCCCAATGCGGTGCTGTTCATCGACGAGATCCACACCATCATCGGCGCCGGTTCCGCCTCCGGCGGCACCATGGACGCGTCCAACCTGATCAAGCCGGCGCTGTCCTCGGGCGAGCTGCGCTGCATCGGCTCGACCACGTTCCAGGAATACCGCGGCATCTTCGAGAAGGACCGCGCCCTGGCGCGGCGCTTCCAGAAGATCGACATCGTCGAGCCGACCGTGGGCGAGACCTTCGAGATCCTGCAGGGCCTCAAGCCCAAGTACGAGGCGCACCACGGCGTGACCTACGCCGACGACGCGCTGCAGGCGGCGGTGGACCTGTCGGTCAAGCACATCGGCGACCGGCTGCTGCCGGACAAGGCGATCGACGTGATCGACGAGGCCGGCGCACGCCAGCGGCTGCTGCCGGAAGGCCAGCGCAAGGAACTGATCGACATCGAGGAGATCGAGACCATCGTCGCCAAGATGGCGCGGATCCCGGCCAAGCAGGTCAGCGCCACCGACAAGGACGTGCTGCAGCACCTGGAGCGCAACCTGAAGATGGTGATCTTCGGCCAGGATCCGGCGATCGAGACGCTGTCCTCGTCGATCAAGCTGGCGCGCTCGGGCCTTGCCAATCCGGAGAAGCCGATCGGCAACTTCCTGTTCGCCGGCCCCACCGGCGTGGGCAAGACCGAGGTCACCAAGCAGCTGGCGCTGCAGCTGGGCATCGAACTGGTGCGCTTCGACATGTCCGAGTACATGGAGCCGCATTCGATCAGCCGCCTGATCGGTGCGCCCCCGGGCTACGTCGGCTTCGACCAGGGCGGCCTGCTGACCGAGAAGATCGTCAAGACCCCGCACTGCGTGCTGCTGCTGGACGAGGTGGAGAAGGCGCATCCGGACATCTTCAACATCCTGTTGCAGGTCATGGACCGCGGCGTGCTCACCGACACCAACGGGCGCGAGGCCAACTTCAAGAACGTGATCCTGGTGATGACCACCAATGCCGGTGCCACCCAGGCCTCGCGGCGCTCGATCGGCTTCACCCAACAGGACCACTCCACCGACGCGATGGAGATCATCCGCCGCAGCTTCACCCCGGAGTTCCGCAACCGGCTGGACGCGGTGGTGCAGTTCCAGCCGCTGGCCTTCAGCCACATCCTGCGCGTGGTCGACAAGTTCGTGATCGAGCTGGAGATGCTGCTGCAGGAGAAGCACGTGTCGTTGTCGGCGACCCCGACCGCGCGCGACTGGCTGGCCCAGCACGGCTTCGACCCGCTGATGGGCGCGCGGCCGATGGCGCGGGTGATCCAGGACAAGGTCAAGCGCCCGCTGGCCGACGAGCTGCTGTTCGGCAAGCTGGTCAACGGCGGCCGCGTCACCATCGACGTGCGCGACGGTGAGCTGGTGGTGGAGACCCAGGCCGAGCCGGAACGCCTGCTGCCGGCGACGGTGGACTGAGCCCTGTCCCGGGGCACAGGCACGACGAAAGGCGGCTGCAGAGGCTGCAGCCGCCTGGCGAGGTCACCGTCGTTCCATCGTTGCAGACGCGGAAGGCGGCCAGTGGCCGCCTTCTTCATGTCCGCCCGTGGCGGATTACTTCATGCGGTAGGTGATGCGACCCTTGGTCAGGTCGTACGGGGTCATTTCGACCTTCACCCGGTCGCCGGTCAGGATGCGGATGTAGTTCTTGCGCATGCGGCCGGAGATGTGGGCGATGATTTCGTGCCCGTTTTCCAGCTTGACCCGGAACGTGGTATTGGGCAACGTCTCGCTGACGGTGCCTTCGAATTCGATGGAGTCGTCTTTCGACATGTAATCCTGTGCGATTCGGAACGGCCAAAGGCCTGAAGAGCGAGGATTTTACTCGCCTGCGCCGCGCCTTGCAAAGTTTGCGTTAATCCCGCTCAGCCCTGGGCCAGTTCCGCGGCCGCCAGGGTGCCGAACTGGGACGTCCACGGCCCGATCTCGGCCGGTGCCGCCACCAGCGGGGCGATGGCCTCCAGGAAGCGCGGGCGCGGCCAGCGCTCGGCGCCCAGGCTCAGCAGGTGGTCGTTCTCGACCTGCGCGTCGATCAGCGGCCAGTCCCAGCCGTGCAGGCGCCGCGCCAGCGCCGCCAGCGCCACCTTGGAACCGCCGCTGCGGGCGCTGAACATGCTCTCGCCGAAGAACATGCGCCCGCGCGCCACCCCGTAGATGCCGCCGACCAGGTCGTCGCCGTCGAACACTTCCACCGAATGCGCATGGCCGGCCTGGTGCAGGGCCAGGTAGGCGGCGCGCATCGGTGCGGTGATCCAGGTGCCGTCCTGGCCGCGGCGCGGCAGTTGCGCGCAGGCGTCGATGACGGCGGCGAAGGCGGTGTCGGCGCGCACCGTCCACGGCGAGCGCCGCAGGCTGCGGCGGAAGCGCGAGGACAGGCGCACGCCGTCGCTGCGGAACACGGTACGCGGGTCCGGGCTCCACCACAGGATCGGTTCGCCGTCGGAGTACCAGGGGAAGATGCCCTGCGCATAGGCGGCGAGCAGGCGGGTCGGCGACAGGTCGCCGCCGATCGCGAGCAGCCCATCCGGCTCGCGCAGGGCGCTGGACGGTGGCGGGAACGGGGCGGCCGGATCGGCCGCGAGCAGGGCAGGAAGACGACGCATCGCCGGCAGCGTAGCCGATGCCTCAGGCGTCGTGGCGGAACGGCGAGTGGCGTTGCAGCGCCGCGGCGTGCTGACGCACCTCGGCGCGCTCCTGCGCGCACCAGTCGGCCAGCGGCACACGGAAGCCGGGGTCGGCGATCCAGTGGCGGCTGCGCACCAGCCGCGGCAGGAAGCCGCGGGCGATCTTGTGCTGGCCCTGCGCGCCCGGCTCGAAGCGGGTCAGGCCCTCGCGCAGGCAGTACTCGATGCCCTGGTAGTAGCAGGTCTCGAAGTGCAGGCCGGGCAGGGCATCGCCGCCCCAATAGCGGCCGTACAGGGTGTCGCCGCCGCGCAGGCAGAACGCCCCGGCCACCGGCATGTCCTCATGCATGGCGAGGAAGATCAGCAGGTTGCGCGGCATCGTTCGCGCAAGATGCGAGAAGAAGTCCAGGGTCAACGCCGGCGAATTGCCGTAGTCGTCGAAGGTGCGCAGGTAGAACCCGTACATCGCCTGCAGGTCGGCGGCGCTGGCCTCGTCGCCGTGCAGTACGCGAAAGCCGATGCCGGCGCGCTGCACCTTGGCCCGCTCCTGGCGGATGTTCTTGCGGTGCTTGTGGTCCATCGCGCCCAGGTAGTCGTCGAAGCCGGTCCAGCCGGCGTCGTTGTGCCACTGGTACTGCACGTCGTTGCGCTCCAGCCAGTCGACGCCGAACGCGGCGTCCTCGTCGGCACGGTGGAAATTGACGTGGGCCGAGGACAGGCCGGTACGCTCGGTCAGCGCCTGCATGGCCGCGAGCAGTTCCTGCTGCGCGGCCTGGTCGCGCGCCAGCAGCCGCGGCCCGGTCACCGGCGAGTAGGGCACCGCGCACAGCCACTTCGGGAAGTAGTCCTGGCCGTAGCGCGCGTAGGCATGCGCCCAGGCGTGGTCGAACACGAATTCGCCGTGCGAGTTGCTTTTGATGTACCCGGGCGCCGCCGCGACCAGCGCCTCGCCGTCCCACACGGTGAGATGCAGCGGGCTCCAGCCCCAGTCCGGGCGCAGGCAGCCGTGCTGCTCCAGCCCGGCCAGGAAGGCGTGGGCGATGAACGGATTGCAGCCGTCGTGCAGGGCGTCCCAGTCCGCGGCGGCGACCGCCTCGAGCCCGCGCAGCCAGCGGATCCGGCTCATCGCCGGGACGGCCTGCGGCGGCGGGCGCCGCCACGGTCGTCCGCGCCACCGGCCGCGCGCGCAGGCGCACGGCCGCTCAGGGCGTGCGCGGACTCAGGCACCCTTGTCCAGATACCGCTCGGCGTCCAGCGCGGCCATGCAGCCGAAGCCGGCGGAGGTGATCGCCTGGCGGTAGTGCTGGTCGGCGACGTCGCCGGCGGCGAACACGCCCGGCACCGAGGTCTCGGTGGCGGCGCCGCCCAGGCCGGAGCGGATCTCCAGGTAGCCGTTGTGCATGGTCAACTGGCCGTCGAACAGCTGGGTGTTCGGGTGATGGCCGATGGCGACGAAGAAGCCGTGCGCCTCCAGGTCGCGGGTGCTGCCGTCCTGCACCGACTTGACCCGCACGCCGGTGACGCCGGCCTCGTTGCCCAGCACCTCGTCCACCTGATGATGCCAGACGGTCTCGATCTTGCCGGCGGCGACCTTGGCGAACAGCTTGTCCTGCATGATCTTTTCCGCGCGCAGGGTGTCGCGGCGATGCACCAGGTAGACCTTGCGGGCGATGTTGGACAGGTACAGCGCCTCTTCCACGGCGGTGTTGCCGCCGCCGACCACGACCACGTCCTGATCCTTGTAGAAGAAGCCGTCGCAGGTGGCGCAGGCGGACACGCCGCGGCCCTTGAACGCCTCTTCCGAGGGAATGCCCAGGTACTTGGCGGTGGCGCCGGTGGCGATGATCAGCGCGTCGCAGGTGTAGTCGCCGCTGTCGCCACTGAGCCGGAACGGGCGCTGCGACAGGTCGGCGGTATGGATGTGGTCGAAGATCACCTCGGTCTCGAAGCGCTCGGCATGCGCCTGCATGCGCGCCATCAGGTCCGGGCCCATCAGGCCGTGGGGGTCGCCGGGCCAGTTGTCGACCTCGGTGGTGGTCATCAGCTGGCCGCCCTGCTGCAGGCCGGTGATCACCACCGGCTTGAGGTTGGCGCGCGCGGCGTAGACCGCGGCGGTCCAGCCGGCCGGGCCGGAACCCAGGATCAGCAGGCGGGAATGCTTGGCGGAATTGGCGGCAGAGGGGCTCATGTATACTCGCGAACAGGGTGAAATGGCGGCGGAAACGCGGCATTGCGCGGGTTCCGGCGAAGGCGCATAGAGTGGCGGCCGGCCTGGAACGAATCAAGCCGCGTGGCGGAAACGCTGCGGCCCGCTGCGACAGACAGCGGATTTCGCGCGTCGTTGCCCGCCTCGATCGGGCGCTGCCAGCGTCGGCCTGCGCAAGTCCGGACGATTCAGGTACCGACTGCTGAAATGCAAGGGCGAGTCGTTTATTATCAATCACTAACGATGCATTTCTAAGGTCTGGTCATAGCGTGGCGAAGCAGGTTCCGGAACGCGGCAAATCCCAGGGCGCCAACGCGGCGGCACGCAAGCAGGGCGCCGCGCCCAACCCACGCCGGCAGAAGCTGTGGCGCGATCTGGCGCTGATCGCGATCGCGCCGCTGTTGCTGTACCTGCTGGCCAGCCTGGCCACGTACTCGGCGACCGATCCGGGCTGGTCGCATACCGGCAGCGTGGTCGCGCCGGTGCACAACATGGGCGGCAAGTTCGGCGCCTGGATCGCCGACGTGCTGCTGCAACTGTTCGGCTACGTGGCCTTCTTGCTGCCGGTGGTGATCGGCGCGATCTCCTGGATCGCGCTGTTCGGCATGGACCAGGACGGCGATGGCGAGGCCGATCTCGGCCCGGCGCTGCGCCTGGTCGGCATCGTCGGCTTCCTGATCGCCGCCACCGGGCTGCTGCACCTGCGCTTGTTCGCCGGCGACGTGGCCGGGGCCGGCGGCATCCTCGGCAAGCTGGTCGGCAATTCGCTGGGCGCCGGCTTCGGCGCGCTCGGCGCCAACCTGTTCGTGCTGGTGCTGCTGCTGGTGTCGGTGACCCTGGCCACCGGGCTGTCCTGGTTCGCGGTGATGGAGCGCATCGGCAAGGCGGTGATGACCCTGCCGGCGCTGGCCCGCCGCGGCACCCAGCAGGCCAACGAATGGCAGCAGACCCGCGCCATGCGCGAGGAACGCGAGGAAGTGCGCAAGGTCGATGCGGTGCAGCGCGCCAAGCGCGAGCCGGTCAAGATCGAGCCGCCGCCGGCACCGGTAGTGGAGAAAAGCGAGCGCGCCAAGCGCGAGCAGCAGATCCCGCTGTTCCACGGCACCGGCAGCGACCCGTCCGGGGTGCCGCCGCTGGCGTTGCTGGACGACCCCAAGCCGCAGGCCAAGGGCTATTCCGAGGAGACCCTGGAAACCCTGTCGCGGCAGATCGAGTTCAAGCTCAAGGATTTCCGCATCGAGGCGCAGGTGGTCGGGGCCTATCCGGGCCCGGTGATCACCCGCTTCGAGATCGAACCGGCGCCGGGCATCAAGGTCAGCCAGATCAGCTCGCTGGACAAGGACATCGCCCGCGGCCTGTCGGTGAAGTCGGTGCGCGTGGTCGACGTGATCCCGGGCAAGTCGGTGATCGGCCTGGAGATTCCCAACGTCAGCCGCGAGATGATCTATCTCAGCGAGCTGCTGCGCTCCAAGGAATACGACAAGTCGGCCAGTCCGCTGACGCTGGCCCTGGGCAAGGACATCGCCGGGCGCCCGACCGTGGCCGACCTGGCGCGCATGCCGCACCTGCTGGTCGCCGGCACCACCGGCTCGGGCAAGTCGGTGGCGGTCAACGCCATGGTGCTGAGCCTGCTGTACAAGGCCTCGGCCAAGGATCTGCGGATGCTGATGATCGACCCGAAGATGCTCGAACTGAGCGTCTACCAGGGCATCCCGCACCTGCTGGCGCCGGTGGTCACCGACATGAAGGAGGCCGCCAACGGCCTGCGCTGGTGCGTGGCGGAGATGGAGCGCCGCTACAAGCTGATGAGCGCGGTGGGCGTGCGCAACCTGGCCGGCTTCAACAAGAAGGTCAAGGACGCGCAGGACGCCGGGCAGCCGCTGATGGACCCGCTGTTCAAGCCCAACCCGGACCTGGCCGAGGCGCCGCGGCCGCTGGACACGCTGCCGTTCATCGTCATCTTCATCGACGAATTCGCCGACATGATGATGATCGTCGGCAAGAAGGTCGAAGAGCTGATCGCGCGCCTGGCGCAGAAGGCCCGCGCCGCCGGCATCCACCTGATCCTGGCCACCCAGCGCCCGTCGGTGGACGTGATCACCGGCCTGATCAAGGCCAATATCCCGACCCGCATCGCCTTCCAGGTCAGCTCCAAGATCGACTCGCGCACCATCCTCGACCAGTCCGGCGCCGAGACCCTGCTGGGCCATGGCGACATGCTGTACCTGCCGCCGGGCACGGCGATGCCGGACCGCGTGCACGGCGCCTTCGTCAGCGACGAGGAAGTGCACCGGGTGGTCGAGCACCTCAAGGCCAGCGGCCCGGCCGACTACATCGAGGGCGTGCTGGACGAGGTTCAGACCATGGGCGACGGCACCGTGATCGGCGCCACTGGCCTGCCGGAAGCCGGCGGTGGTGGCGGCGACGAATCCGACCCGCTGTACGACGAGGCCCTGCGCATCGTCACCGAGACCCGCCGCGCCTCGATCTCCGGCGTGCAGCGGCGGCTGAAGATCGGCTACAACCGCGCCGCGCGGCTGATCGAGGCGATGGAAGCCGCCGGCGTGGTCAGCCCGCCCGAACACAACGGCGACCGCAGCGTGCTGGCGCCGCCGCCGCCGAAGTGAGGCGCACCGCGCCGTTCGCCGGCCATGGCCGGCGCCTGTGTGGGTTGGCGCAGCTGCCCCGGTTGGTCGGAGCGGCGCTGCTGGCGCTGGCCGGCGCCGCCGCCGCGCAACCGGCACCGGCTGCGCACGGCGACACCGATCAGGCCACGGCCACCGCGGCCGCACCGGTGGTCAGCAACAACTACAGCTACGTGCGCTACCGCGCCGACTACGAGGTGCGCGAGGACGCCACCAGCGTGGAGACCGACGAGTACGAACTGCTGCTCAAGACCAAGGCCGGCGTCGACCAGTTCAGCCAGGTGCGGCTGGGCTACAGCGAGAAGCTGGAGACCCTGGAGGTGCTGGCCGCCTACACGCTGACCCCGGACGGGCTGCGCCACGACGTGCCGGCCGACAAGATCTATACCCAGGAAAGTTATTCCAGCGCGACGGCGGCGATGTACGCCGACCGCAAGGTCAAGGTGGTGGTGTTCCCCAACCTGATGCCTGGCGCGCGCCTGGTGTACCGGGTGCGGCGTACCCAGAACGTGCCGTACTTCCCCGGCTACTTCAGCCTGTGGGAGACCTTCAGCGTGTTCTCCCAGTACGACGACGCGACCGTGACCCTGGTGGCGCCGCGGCGCCTGCAGATGCACCTGTACACGCGCGGCGTGCAGGGCAGCGATACGCCGACGATTGACGGCGAGCAGGCCCGCTGGGAATGGCGCTACAGCCGCCGCGAACCGATGAAGAGCCAGAACTGGTCGGCGGCGACCTGGGAATTCAGCCCGACCATCATGGCCAGCAGCTTCCGCCGCTGGTCGCAGATGGCCCAGGCCTACCAGCACAGCAGCGCCGCGGCCGCGCAGGTCACGCCCAAGGTGCGCGCCCGCGCCGAGCAGATCACCGCCGGCATCGGCGATCGCCGCGCGCAGGCCGCGGCGCTGTACGAGTGGGTGGCGCGCAACATCCGCTACGTGGCGGTGTACCTGGGCAATGGTGGGCTGCAGCCGAACAGCGCCGACAGCATCCTCGACAACCACTACGGCGACTGCAAGGACCACACCGTGGTGCTGGAAGCGCTGCTGGCGGCCAAGGGCATCGCCAGCACGCCGGTACTGCTCGGTGCGCAGGGCGGGCCGACCCTGCCCGAGGTGCCGGTGCTGGGCCGGTTCAACCACGCCATCACCTATCTGCCCGAATTCAAGCTGTACGTGGACTCGACCAGCCCGTACGCGCGCTTCGGCCAGTTGCCGGCCGGCGACCTCGGCGTGCCGGTGCTGCATACCGCCGACGGCACCGTGGCGCGCACGCCGCCGGACGACGCCAAGGTCAACCGCTACCTGGCCGAGACCGACTACCGTTTCGCTGCCGATGGCAGCGTCAGCGGCATCACCCGCCTGGACAGCGGCGACGTCGGCGAGATCGGCCTGCGCACCATGTTCGTGCAGCTCAACGCGCAGAACCGCACCCGCATCGAGGAGTCGATCGTGGCCGCCTCCGGCTTCGACGGCAGCGGCGAGCTGCTGCTGCAGGGCGCGCCGCAGGACCTGAGCCGGCCGTTCGGCTACGCCTACCGCTTCCGCGCCCACGACTACGTGGACTTCGGCGTGGTCGGCGGCATGAGCCTGCCGCTGATGCCGGGCGCCGACTCGGTGCGCGGGGTCTACAGCACCGCCTCGGCCGAGCGCAACCTGACCCCGTTCTACTGCAACGACAACGCGCGCAGCGAGACCTACCGGCTGACCTTCCCGGACAGCGTGCCGATCATCGCGATCCCGGCCGACACCCAGTTCCACAACGCCGCCGGCGAGTACGCCGCGACCTGGGTGCGCGACGGACAGACCGTGACCGCCACGCACACGCTGCACCGGCGCGCGATCCATGGCCCGGCGGCGCTGTGCCAGCCGCAGGATTACGCCGCCTTCCGCGAGCTGTACCAGCAGGTGCGGCGCGGCTTCCGCGGGCAGATCCTGTACGGCGACCTGGGCAAGATGCAGACCGGGCCGTAGCCGCGGTTCGGCCGGTCGTGTCGCTCTGATCGCCTATTCAGGCGCGCCGCGTCACACTTCCCACACTCCATCCGGAAATCCATCCGCATGCTTCGCACACTCCGCTACACCGTCCTCGCCACCGCGCTGCTGGCCGGCTCCGCCTTCGCCGGCGCCCGCGAGGACCTCACCGCCTTCACCCGCGGGCTGAAGGGCCTGGACGGCCAGTTCGCGCAGAAGGTCTACGACGGCAAGGGCACGCTGAAGGAAAGCTCCAGCGGCCGCGTCGCGCTGTCGGCGCCGCGCCTGTTCCGCTGGGAGTACCGCAAGCCCTATACCCAGCTGATCGTCGCCGACGGCAGCAAGGTCTGGGTCTACGATCCGGACCTGAAGCAGGCCACGGTGCGCGCGCAGGGCAGCGAGGAGCAGAACAGCCCGCTGACCGCGTTGATCGACCCGGGCAAGCTCGACCGCCAGTACGACGTCAGCGAGGAGGCGGTGGCCCGCGACGGGCTGCAGTGGCTGACCATGACCCCGAAGGTGGACACCGAGGCCAGCTTCCAGATGGCCAAGCTCGGCTTCGACCGCAACGGCCTGGCGCGGATGGAAGTGGTCGACCCGGTCGGCCAGCGCACCGAGATCAGCTTCAGCGACTGGAAGCGCAATCCGGCCTTCGCCACCGGCACCTTCCGCTACGTCCCGGACAAGGACGTGGACGTGGTCGGCGACCGCTGAGCCGGCTGCCGCCGCGCACGTCGTCGGTGCGCGGCGGTTTGCCCGGTCAGTCCGGGCAGGTCTGCACTTCGATGCTGACGTGGCCCAGCGTGGCCACGCCCTGCAGGCGCGCGTGGTAGAACGCCGCCGGCCGCGGCTTGTGCGTCACCAGCGACACGATCGCCGCGTGCTGGCCGGGGCCGACCCGCCACACGTGCAGGTCGGCGATGCGCTCGTCGTCCTGCTGCAGGCGGTCGCGGATCTGCGCCTGCAGCGCCGCCGGCGCCGAGGCGTCGAGCAGTACCGCACCGGTGTCGCGCAACAGCGCCAGCGACCAGCGTGCGATGACGATGGCGCCGACGATGCCCATCAACGCATCGGTCCAGGTCCAGCCCAGGTACTTGGCCAGCAACAGGGCGACGATCGCCATCACCGAGGTCAGCGCGTCGGCCAGCACGTGCATGTAGGCCGAGCGCAGGTTGTGGTCGGCGTGCGCGTGGCGGTCGTGACTGTGCGCGGGCGCTTGCGCAGCATGGGCATGCGCGTGACCGTGGTGATCGTGCGGGTGGAGATGGCCGTGATCGTGCGGATGATCGTGATCATGCCCACCGTGGTGCGCGTGGTCGTCATGCCGGTGCGCGGCATCGGCGTGGTCGTGATGATGCCCGTGCCCATGCCCGTGATCGTGGTGGTGATCGGCACCCAGCATCCAGGCGCTGAGCAGATTCACCAGCAGGCCCAGCGCCGCGATCCACAGGGCCTCGTCGTAGGCGATGTGGACCGGCTGCGCCAGCCGCAATGCCGACTCCACGCCGATGCCCAGGGCGATCAGCGCCAGGATCAGCGCGCTGGAGAAGCCGGCCAGGTCGCCGACCTTGCCGGTGCCGAAGGTGAAGCGCGGATTATGCCGGTGCCGGCGTGCGAACCAGTAGGCGAAGCCGGCCAGCGACAGCGCGCCGGCATGGGTGGCCATGTGCAGGCCATCGGCCAGCAGCGCCATCGAGCCGGTCCACCAGCCGGCGACGATTTCCACGAACATCATCGCGGCGGTCAGCGCCACCACCGACCAGGTGCGGCGCGCATTGCGCTCGTGGCGCGTGCCGAGGAAGTCGTGCTGATGGGTGAACGCGTCCAGGGTGTCGTGATGACTCATGGCGGGGCGACCGGGCAGGGGAGGCGCGGCGATTCTAGCGCCGGCGTCGGTGCCGCGCAGGCCTGCGGCACGGCGTAGACGGGCCGCGGCGATAGAATGGGTGCATGGCCAAACGCAGACCCTTCGCTTCCGATGCCCCCGATCTGCTGAGCGTGGACCGCGAGGCGATGCGCCCGCTGGCCGAGCGCATGCGCCCGCGCACGCTGGACGAGATGGTCGGGCAGAAGCGCCTGTTGGCGCCGACCAGTGCGCTGCGCCGTGCGGTCGCGTCCGGCCGGGTGCACTCGATGATCCTGTGGGGGCCGCCGGGCTGCGGCAAGACCACCCTGGCGCTGCTGCTGGCGCAGTACGCCGAGGCCGAGTTCAAGGCGATCTCGGCGGTGCTGTCCGGCCTGCCGGAGGTGCGGGGGGTGCTGGCCGAGGCCGCGCAGCGTTTCGCCGACGGGCGCCGCACGGTGCTGTTCGTCGACGAGGTGCACCGCTTCAACAAGGCGCAGCAGGACGCGTTCCTGCCGCACATCGAGCGCGGCACCATCCTGTTCGTCGGCGCCACCACCGAGAATCCCTCGTTCGAGCTGAATTCGGCGCTGCTGTCGCGCTGCCGCGTGCACGTGCTGGAGGCGGTGTCGCCGCAGGACATCGCCGAGGCGCTGCAGCGGGCGCTGCACGATCCCGAACGCGGGCTCGGCGCCGAGCCGTTGCGGGTGTCCGATGCGGCGTTGCTGGAGATCGCCGGGGCCGCCGATGGCGACGTGCGGCGCGCGCTGACCCTGCTGGAAATCGCCGCCGAACTGGCCCAAGACGAGGGCGGCGAGATCACCGCGCAGACCCTGCAGCAGGTGCTGGCCGATCGTACCCGCCGCTTCGACAAGGGCGGCGAGCAGTTCTACGACCAGATCTCGGCGCTGCACAAGTCGGTGCGCAGCTCCAATCCGGACGCGGCGCTGTACTGGCTCACGCGCATGCTCGACGGCGGCTGCGACCCGTCCTACCTGGCGCGGCGGCTGACCCGCATGGCGATCGAGGACATCGGCCTGGCCGATCCGCGCGCGCAGTCGATGGCGCTGGAAGCCTGGGACATCTACGAGCGCCTGGGCAGCCCCGAAGGCGAACTGGCCTTCGCGCAACTGGTGCTGTACCTGGCCAGCACCGCCAAGTCCAACGCCGGCTATGCCGCGTTCAACCAGGCCAAGGCCGAGGTACGCGAGACCGGCACCCAGGAGGTGCCGCTGCACCTGCGCAACGCGCCGACCAAGTTGATGAAGACCCTGGGCTACGGCGCCGACTACCAGTACGACCACGATGCCGAGGGCGGCATCGCCCTGGACCAGACCGGCTTCCCCGATGCGATGGGCGAGCGGGTCTATTACCGGCCGGTGGAACGCGGCCTGGAGATCAAGCTCAAGGACAAGCTCGACCGCCTGCGCGCCGCGCGCGAACAGGCGCGGGCTGACAAGGCCGGGCGATCGGCTTCATAATCGGCGCACAGGAGATGGCATTCCTCCTCGAACCGCCCGCAGCACTGCGCGCTGATGATGCCTGCCCAACCCCCGCCGGGGTGGCAGGCGTGCGCCCCGGCATCGTCCTTGTGGAGAATCCGATGCCCGTTCTTTCTCGTTTTTCCGCTGCCGCGCCGGCGTTCGTCTCGCGGAGGCGCGCATGAACCTGACCCTGTGGTGGCAGCAACTGCTGCTGGCGATGGCCGGCGGTGCGGTCGGCTCCGGTTTGCGCTTCGCGGTCGGCAGTGCGCTGCTGCAGCGTTACGGCGCCGGCTTCCCGTGGGGCACGCTGGCGGTGAACCTGGCCGGCGCCTTCGTCGGCGGCTTCCTGCTGGTGTGGATCGAAGGCCGCGGCGCCAGCGCGCCGTACTGGCGGGCGCTGCTGATCGTGGGCCTGGTCGGCGGGCTGACCACGTTCTCCTCGCTGATGATGGAAAGCCTGGTGTTCGTGCGCAACGGCCGCCTCGGCATGGTCCCGCTGTACCTGGCGATCACCGTGATAGCGGGGCTGGTGCTGGTGTTCGCCGGCGCGCGCACCGCCGCGGAACTGCGGCCGCCGAGCGTGACCGCCGATCGTTGAGCGAGGCCAGCGTTTAGCCCAACAGGGCGGCGCCCACGCCCAGCGGCGGTGCCAGCAGGGCCAGCGGCACGATCAGCCGCGGCCGGTACGGCAGCAGGCCCAGGGTCAGCAGCGCCGCGCTGGCGCTGAGCGAGCCCACCCACAGCACCGGGCCGATGCCCCAGCCGCGCGCGGCGACGCAGCAGGCGAACGCCGCGCCCAGCAACAGCCAGCCGGCGGCCTGCAATTGCCGCAGGCGCGGCGCGGATGCGCGCTGTGCGCCGTAAAGCTCGAGCTGGTGTTTCTCCATGCCCAGGCACAGCGCGACGAAACCGGAGAAGGCCAGGCACAGGCCGAGGACGGTCATGCGCCCTCCGTGGCCAGCACCGGCTTGCCCGATCCGCCGCGTTCGCGGGCGCGGCGTTCGGCCGCCGACAGCGGCGGTTGCCAGCGCTGCATGCGTCGCGCGGCCAGCGCCAGGGCCACGCCGAGGAACAGGCAGACCAGGTCGACCCCGGCCAGTGCCCAGTCGCCGGCCAGCAGGCTCACGCCCAGGTGGGCCTCGGTGGTGAGGGCGTTGAGCAGCGGCAGCAGGCCGAACAGCGCCGCGCCGGCATACAGCTGCCAGGCCCACATCGCACGCTTCGGCCACACCTGCGCCGCGATCAGCGCCGCGGCCCAAGCCAGGAAGAACACCGCCGCTTCGTTTTCCGGGCGCGATTCCAGATGCAGCGGCAGCAGCCGGTTGCCCCAGAAATAGGCGGCGAAGGCGATCGGCAGCCCGGCCACGGTGCCGATGTTGAGCGCGTCGACCAGGCGCAGGCCCAGGCCGATGCGTCCGGCCTTGGCGTGCTTGGGCCGTTCCTTGACCGCCCACAGGATCGCGCCGCTGGCCACCATCAGACAGCCGAGCAGGCCGCAGCCGAAGAACAGCCAGCGCAACCAGGGCCCGGCGAAGTGCGCCAGGTGCAGGCCATACAGAGTGCTGCGAGTTTCGGCAGCGGCACCGAGGGCGCCGCTGCGGCCGAGGATCTGCCCGCTGGCCGCATCCAGCAACAGCGACGGCGTGGTGTAGCCCAGGCGCTGGCCGTCGCCCTGGCGGATCTGGATCGCCGCGGCGGCGTCGCCGGCGTTGTACACGGTGAAGCCGGCGATCGGCGCCTGCGCGCCCCATTCGCGGCGCGCCACGTCCAGCAGTTGCGCGATCGGCAGCATGTGGCCGGGCGTGCCGCTGGCCTCGCGCAGGTTCTGCGGCTCCTGGAAGGCCTCGGCGTAGAACGCCTGCTCGGCGTCGGGGTAGGCGGTCTTGATGCCCCACGGCAGGTACATCAGCATCAGCGTGACCAGCCCGGTGTAGGTGATCATCGCGTGGTAGGGCAGGGCCAGCACCGCACTGGCGTTGTGGAAGTCCAGCCACGAGCGCTGGCCCTTGGCCGGGCGGAAGGTGAAGACGTCCTTGAAGATCTTCTTGTGGATGATCACGCCGCTGATGATCGCCACCAGCATGAACATCGCGCAGAAGCCGACGATGTAGCGTGCCCACAGCGCCGGCATGTAGTGCAGGTCGAAGTGCAGCCGGTAGAAGAAGTCGCCGCCGCGGGTCTCGCGGGTCTGGCTGGCCTCGCCGCTGACCGGGTCGAGCAGGGCGTTGCCGAACAGTTCCTTGCGGCTCGGGCGGGTGCCGTCGGCCGGTGGCGGATTGCGCCAGAACAGGTCGGTGAACGGCGCCCGCGGGTTGGCCAGCGACACGAACCACTGCGGCGACTGCGGCGCTTCGCGCTGCAACAGCGCCACCGCGCGTGCGGCCACCACGTCGGTGCTCGGCTGCGTGCGCGGCAGTTCCGGGCGCATCCACTGGCTGATCTCGTTGCGGAAATAGCTGGCGGTGCCAGCCATGAAGATCAGCAGCAGCACCCACGACACCAGCAGGCCGCTCCAGGTGTGCAGCCAGGCCATCGATTGGCGGAATCCCTGCTTCATGGCGCGTGCTGCTGCAGCCAGGCGATGGCCAGCGCCATCGGCGCCAGCAGCGCGGCGATGCCCAGCCAGGCGCGCCCGGCGCTGCGCGCGGCGAACGCCCACAGCGCGGTGCAGGCGCAGACCAGGATGCCGAGCATCATGCCGCTCAGCACCGCCTGCGCACGCAGCGACGGCCATAGCAGGGGCAGCAGCACCGCCGTGGCCGCGGCCAGCGCGTAGCCGCCGACGATCGCGGCCAGGGTCCGCGCCAGCACGCCCAGCCAGGGGGGCAGGGTGCGGCGCCGCGGCGTGGCCGGGGCATCAGGGGTGCGGAGCGAAGCGGAAGAAGAAGACATGCAGGCCCGTGGGGAGAAAGCACCGGCTGGGCAGCGGAGGACAGCGCGTGGCGGCGGTGGCTGAGATGTCAGTTAATGATACGCATTCCTATCTTTGACGCAAATGCGGGACTTCACCACCGGGAGCGCCATGTATTTGGAGCGGCTGCCGCGGTGCGCCGCTTGGCGTGTCAGATCGCGTCGTCCAAGCGTTCGCTGCGGATGCGCTGAAGCGCCTGCTGGACCTGGCCGTCTGAGCCTAATCGCGGTCTATTACCGTCGTTTCGATCAAGTCAACGCCGCGGTGCGTGCACCGGCGCGCGATTGGCCTCCATCGCGTCGGCGGCAGCAATTTTCTGCGTCACCGCCTCGCGCAGCGGCGACGCGGCGGGCAGCAAGGTCGACAGGTGGCGCCAGTCGTCGGCCGCATCGGCGTAGCGCTGCTGCTGGAAGGCGGCGATGCCGCGCATCCACAGCGCCCGCTGGTTGTCCGGTTGCTGCGCCAGGACCCGGTCGAGCATGGCGCGGGCGGCGCGGCCGACGGCCAGATCCGCGTGTTGTGCCATGTCGGTCTCCGCCCAACCGAGCAATGCCTCGACGTTGTCCGGGTCCAGGCGCAGGGCCTGCGCGTAGGCGCGCTGCGCGTCCTGCGGTCGCTTCGCCTGCTGGGCGTCCCAGGCCTGCTGCAGCACGTCCTGCAGCGCTCGGTCGTTCGGATCCGCGGCGGACGGCGGCAGCGGCTGCAGCGGCACCCCAGCCAGGGCTGTCGGTGTGCCGATGTGCCAGTAGAGGCCGGCACCGAGCAAGGGCAGGAGCAGCGCCAGCAGCAGCGCCACACCACGCTGCGCGCGTGCGCCGGTGTGTTGCATGAGCAACGGGCGCAGCACCGCGAACAGGGCGACGCTCAGCATCGCGGCGGCGGCCAGGACAAAGCCGGGCATCACCAGGCGTCCTCCGCGTCCGCTTCCGCCGTCGCGGCGCCGATGGCGCGACGGCGCTGGCGCAGCGTCGCCACGACAACGCCGGCGCCGCCCAGCAGCAACAGCACCGGCCCGAACCACAGCAGCCAGGTGCCCGGCGCCAGCGGCGGGTCGTACAGCACGAAGGCCGAGTAGCGATCGACCATGTACTGCTTGATCTGCGCATCGCTGCGCCCGGCCTGCAGTTGCGCGAACACCTGGTGGCGCAGGTCGCGCGCCAGGGTCGCGTCGGAATCGGCCAGGTTCTCGTTCTGGCAGACCAGGCAGCGCAACTGCGCGGTCAGGTGCTGGAAGCGCTGCTCCTGCGCATGGTCCTTGAAGGGCAATGGGTCCACCGCCTGGGCGAAGGCCGGCAGTGCGCCGCCTATCACCCACAGCAGCACCAGCAACCGCCACCACGGCATGCGCCGGTGCGTGCGTCCGACCGGCGCGCTCATCGCCGCGCCCCGTCGAGCGCCGCGATCGCCGGGCGCACTTCCTCGGCCAGTACTTGCGGCGTCAGCACGCCGACGTGCTTGTAGCGGACCACGCCGTCGGCATCGATCAGGAAGGTTTCCGGGGCGCCATACACGCCGAGGTCGATGGCGCGTTGGCCATCAGCGTCCACCAGCACCAGCGCGTACGGATTGCCGCGCTGCGCCAGCCAGGCGGCAGTGTCGTGCGGATCGTCGCGGTAGGCGTAGCCGACCAGGGTCACGCCAAGTTGCCGCGCCTGCGCCATCAGCAGCGGATGCTCCTCGCTGCAGGCCATGCACCAGCTGCCGAACACGTTGAGCAGGAACGGGCGGCCGCGCAGCGCCTGGCTGCCGCTGCGCAGGTCCGGGCGGTCCAGGCGCGGCAGCGCGAACGCCGGCACCGGCTTGCCCAGCAGCGGCGAGGGCACCTCGCGCGGGTCGTGGCTTCGACTCCACCACAGGCCGAACCCGAACAGCGCGGCCAGCAGCACGAACGCGGCCAGCGGCAGCAGCCGGCTCATGGCGCGGCTCCGGCGAGCGCGGCCGGCGCGGTAGCGCTCGCCGCAGCGGGCTGCGCACGCAAGCGGCGCGCGCCGGCGCTGACGAAGCCGCCGAGCATCATCAGCAGGCCGCCGGCCCAGATCCAGCGGATGAAGGGCTTGTCGTACAGGCGCAGGGTCCAGCCGTATTCGATGTGCTGGTCGTCGACCGGCTCGCCGAGGGCGACATACAGGTCGCGCAGCACGCCGGCGTCGATCGCCGCCTCGGTCTGGATCCGCTCGCTGCTGTACAGGCGCTTCTGCGGATGCAGCACCGCGACGAGGGCGCCGTCGCGCAGCACGCTCACCGTGCCTTGTTCGGCCTTCCAGTTGGGGCCATCGATCAACTGCACGCCATCGAAGCGGAAGCTGTGCGCGCCGATCTGCGCGCTCTGGCCGGGATCCAGGCGCACGTCGCGTTCCACCGACAGGCTTTCCGACAGCAGCACGCCGGCCACGAACACCGCGACCCCGGCATGCGCGAGCAGCATGCCGGCCAGTTCGGCGGGGAAGCGGCGGCCACGCGGTGCGCTGCGCCAGCGGGTCAGCGCATACAGGGCGGTGCCGACGCCGACCCAGGCGGCGGCCGCGACGCCGGCCACCGCACGCAGCGTGCCCGCGCTCAACAGCCATGCCAGCAGCGCGCAGCCGAGTGCGGCCAGCCCGGCGCGGGCGGCCACCGCGCGCAGTGCGCCGGGTTCGGTGCGGCCCCAGCGCAGGTAAGGGCCGAACGGCAACAGCAGCACCACCGGCAGCATCAGCAGCGGGAACAGCAGGCCGAAGTAGGGCGGCCCGACCGAGAGCTTGCCCAGCCGCAGCGCATCGCCGAGCAGCGGGAACAGCGTGCCAAGCAGCACCATCGCCGCGGCCACGCTGAGCATCAGGTTGCCGACCAGGATCGCGGTCTCCCGCGACAGCGCGGCGAACGGCTTGCCCGCGGCCAGGCGTGGCGCGCGCAGCGCGTACAGCAGCAGCGAGCCGCCGACCACCAGCACCAGGAAGCCGAGGATGTACAGGCCGCGACGCGGGTCGGCGGCGAAGGCGTGCACCGAGGTCAGCACGCCCGAGCGCACCAGAAAAGTACCCAGCAACGACAACGAGAACGCCAGGATCGACAGCAGCAGGGTCCAGGCGCCGAGCGCGCCGCGCTTCTCGGTGACCGCCTGGGTGTGGATCAGCGCCGCGCCGACCAGCCACGGCATGAAGCTGGCGTTCTCCACCGGGTCCCAGAACCACCAGCCGCCCCAGCCCAGCTCGGCGTAGGCCCACCAGCTGCCGGCGACGATGCCGGCGCTGAGGAAGCCCCAGGCGACATTGGTCCACGGCCGCGCCCAGCGCACCCAGGCCTGCTGCTGCTCGCCGCCGAGCAGGGCGGCGATGGCGAAGGCGAAGGCCACCGAGAAACCGACGTAGCCGGTGTACAGCACCGGCGGATGCAACACCATGCCCGGGTCCTGCAGTACCGGGTTGAGTTCGCTGCCGTCGCGCGGCATCGGCGACAGGCGCACGAAGGGATTGGAGGTGAACAGGACAAAGGCGAGGAAGCCGCTGGAGATCAGCCCGAGCACGCCGAGCACGCGCGCGGCGAAGGCCTCGGGCAGGTGCCGGCCGCTGCGTGCCAGCGCCACCGTCCACAGGTTGAGGATGGCGATCCACAGCAGCAGCGAGCCCTCGTGCGCGCCCCATACCGCGGCCAGCCGGTAGTACCAGGGCTGCGCCAGGTTGGCGTTGGCGGCGACGTAGCGCACCGAGAAATCCAGTTGCAGCAACACATAGCCGAGCAGGCCGAAGGCCATCCAGGCGAAGCCGGCCTGGGCGTAGGCGGCCGGCCGCGCCACCGCCATCCAGGCATGCTGGCCGCGCCAGGCGCCGAGCAGCGGCAGCACGCCCTGCACCAGCGCCAGCAGCAAGGCCAGGATCAGCGCACACTGGCCGAGTTCGGCGCTCATGGCGCGGCGCTCCCGATGCGGCGGGACGCGATCGGGCTCATGGCCGCGCCGTGACGTCAGCCGCCGCCGCGGCGGCGCGAACGGTCTTGGCGCGATCGGCATGCGCCTGCGCCATCGCGTCCTTCAGTTCCTGCGGCATGTAGGTCTCGTCGTGCTTGGCCAGCACCTCGGTGGCGACGAAGCGCGCGCCCTGCATCGAGCCGGTGGCGATCACCGCCTGGTTGTCGCGGAACAGGTCGGGCAGGATGCCGGTGTAGGCCACGGCGGTGGCGCCGGCCTTGTCGATCACGGTGAACTGCACCTGCAGCGCATCGGCGCTGCGTGTGATCGAGCCGGCCTTGACCATGCCGCCGAGCCGGAACACCCGGTAGTCCCGGGCCGCGCCGGCCTGCACCTGGCTGGGGGTGAACAGGTAGCTGATGTTGTGCTGCAGGGCCAGCACGAACAGGCCGGTGGCCAGCGCCGCGGCGCCGAGCAACAGCAGCACCAGCAGCAGGCGGCGCTTACGGGTGGGATGCATCGTGCGCTCCGTTGGTCGCAACGTTGCCGCGGGCACGGCGTGCCTGTTCGCGCGTCACTTGCGCACGGATGTCGGCGAGCAGGCGGCGCTGGCGGCGGCGCGGCAGCACGCTGTCCAGGAGCAGCACGAGCAAGGCCAGTGCGTAGGCGCTCCACACATAGACGGCGTAGCCGCCCATCGCCCAGAACCCGCTCATGCCGCGTGCTCCGCAGGCAGCGGCACGGTGTCCGCGGGCGTCGCCGGCACCGGCGCGGACTGCATGGCGATCGCACGCACCCAGGCCTTGCCGCGCTCCAGCGCCAGCAGGTCGGTGCGCAGGCGCCCGCACAGGCTGGCGACGTAATAGCACTTGCTGGCGACCACGCCGGTCAGCAGCGGCCACAGCATCGACAGCGGCATCGTCGACGGGCCGAGCACGCGCACCGTGGAGCCCTGGTGCAGGGTGTTCCACCAGACCACCGAGTAATGCACGATCGGCAGGTTGATCAGCCCGACCAGCGCCAGCAGCGCCGCGGCGCGCGCGCCCTGGCGTGGATCGTCGATGGCGCGGTGCAGGCCGATCACGCCCAGGTACAGGAACAGCAGCACCAGTTCCGAGGTCAGCCGCGCATCCCAGGTCCACCAGGTGCCCCACATCGGCCGGCCCCACAGCGAGCCGGTGCACAGGGTGACGAAGGTGAAGGCGGCGCCGATCGGCGCCGAGGCCATGCAGGCGACTTCCGCCAGCTTGATCCGCCACACCAGCGCGACCAGCCCGGCCATGCCCATCGCCGCGTAGACGAACAGGCTCATCCACGCGCAGGGCACGTGCACGAAAATGATGCGGTAGGCGTCGTGCTGCTGGTAATCCGGCGGCGCCAGCACCAGCCCGCCGTAGGCGGCCACGGCACCGAGCAGCATGGCCGCGGCCAGGCTCCACGGGCGCACTGCGCCGGCCACGCGATAGGCCGTCGGCGGTGCGCCGAGCCGGTGCAACCAGAGCGGGATCCAGGAACGCATGGCGATGACCTCAGCGGGCGAGGGGCGCGCTGCGCGGCAACGCCTGCACGGCGGCGGCGGCGTCCACCTGCAGCAGCCCGTCGCGCATGCGGCTGGTACGCAGCAGCAGCTCGTGCACGCTGCGCGCATCCAGTTGCGGCGCCAGCGCCAGCAACAGCGCGACCACGCCGCTGACGTGGGCGGTGGCCATCGACGAGCCGGAGGTGAAGTCGTAGCCGCCGTTGGGCTGGGTGGTGAGGATGTCCTCGCCCGGCGCGCTGATCACGCCCGCCGGCGCCGGCGTGGCGGCGCTGCTGCGCACCACGATCACCCCGGGAATGCCGTCGGGAAATCCGTCCAGGCGCCCGTTGGGCGGCATCGCCGCGACCACGATGCGCCCCTCGCGCAGCAACTGTTCCAGCAGCTTGCGCAGCAGCGGGTCGGCCGGACCGCCGAGGCTGAGATTGATGATGCGGGTGCGGGTGTCGCCGATCGCCGCCAGCGCCTTGGCCAGGGTGAAGGAGTTGCAGCCGGCGCCGGCGCCGGGGCGCTGCGGATACCAGCAGGCCTTGTATACGTCGAGCATCGCCTTCGGTGCGATGCCGACGATGCCCAGGTGGTTGTTGCTGCCGGCGGCGATGATGCCGGCGACCTCGGTGCCGTGGTGGTCGCGATTGAACGCACCCGGGTCGGCGGCGACCAGGTCGCGGGTGTTGCGCAGGCGCCCGCGCAGGTCCGGATGCGCGGTGTCCACGCCGGTGTCGACGATCGCCACGTCCACGCCCTGGCCCTGGCTCAGCGTTTGCGCGGTGGCCGCGTTCGTGGCGGCGAAGCCGCGCTGCATGTCCACGTAGGGGTCGTTGTAGCGCAGCGGCTGCGCCGGCGTCGCTGCGGCCTGGCTGTCCGCGGAATACGTGCCGAAGTCCTGCAGCGGCTGCGACAGCGCCACGCGGTCGTCCTTGGCCAGTTGCGCCAGCAGCGCGGCGCGGTCGCTGCCCGGTGCCGGCTCCAGCACCACGCAGTACAGCCCCAGCGCCTTGATCGGCCAGCCGGCGACCTGGCGCAGGCCGTAGCGCTTGTTCAGCGCGTCCAGGGTGGCCACCGCCTGGGTGCCGGCGCCGTAGTAGCGGGCCGAGGCGTAGCCGAGCAGGTTGGAGCCGGCGTGGCGGCTCGGCGCGGCCATCGGGTTGGCCACGGCGAGGACGATCTGGCGCTGGCTGTCCAGCGCCGGCGACGGATCCAGGCTCGGCGCCTTGGCCGCTGGCGCAGGATCGGCGACCGCCGCCGGTGCGGCATGGGCGCAGGCGCCCAGGCCCAGGCCGGCGACGAGCAGGCAGGCAAGACGCAGCTTCATGGCGCGGCGATCGGCTCCGCCAGGCGGATGCCGGCGGTGGCGCGCAACTGCTGCACGCTGCGCTGCGGCTGCGCTGGCGACCCGGCCTGGGTCGGCACCACGGTATAGGCGCCGGCGGCGTTGGGGCCGCCGATCACCCGCAGCTGCAGCTTGCGCAGCAGCGCGTCCCAGTCGGCCAGGGTCATGCGCGCGTCCGGCACCACCCGGATCGCATCGGCCGCCAGCGGCTGCGCGGCATCGCTGAGCGTGCGGTAGGCGGTGCTGCGCTCGTGTTCGGCGGACAGGCGCATGCCCAGCACGCCCAGGCCCACCGCCTGCAGCAGCGCGGCGGCAACCAGCGCCCGCGTGGTCCAGCTGGTGCGGCTGCGCTGCGGCGGCGCCTGTGGGACCGGCGCGTCCAGGCGCTGCAGCAGGCGCTGCAGGCCGGCCTCGGCGTCCACCGGCACGTCGCTGGGCAGGGTCATGGCCATGCGCAGGCGGCTCTGTTGGGCGAACTCGGCGCTGCAGTGCCGGCACTTGGCCAGGTGCGCCACCAGCCACTCGTTCTCTTGTTCCGTGGCGCTGTCCTGCAGCACCCACGGCATCAGTTCCCAGGCATGCGCGCACTCGTTGCCCGGCTCGTTGAAGCCCGTTTTCATCACGCGCTCTCCGTCAGCGTGGACGCATCGCCGGCCAATCCCGGCAACACGTTGCGAAGCTTGACCCGGGCATGGAACAGCCGGGCTTTGATGGTGCCCACCGGGCACTGCATGATCGCGGCGACCTCTTCCAGCTTGTGGCCGAGGCCGTAGACCAGTTCCACCACCAGGCGCTGGTCGGCCGACAGGCGGTCCAGGCCCTTGCCCAGCCAGTCGCGCAGCTCGCGGTCCTCGTCCGGGTCGGCCGCCGCGGCGTGGTCCTCGGCCATCGCGCCGTCGTCGATGGCGTCGTCGCTGTGGTGGCGGATCGCCTTGAGCCCGCAGCGGTAGGCGATGCCCATGATCCAGGTCGAGACCTGCGAGTCGCCGCGGAAGTCGCCGGCCTTCTGCCAGACGATCCAGAAGCAGTCGTTGATTGCTTCCTCGATGATGTCCGGGCGCCGGGTCAGCCGCGACAGGAACCGGCACAGGCGGCCGTGGTAGGCGCGGTACAGGCGGGCCAGCGCCTCGCGGTCGCTGGCCGCCATGCGCCGGAGCAGCATGCGGTCGGTGGCATCGCCGAGCAGGTCGGTGTCGTTCATGGGAGCAGGTGTGGCAACGGGCACCGGTATGTGCCGGGGCTGCAGGGAAAGGTTGCGCTCGCCTCAGAAGCTGCGGGATACGCTGGCCACCCAGGGCCACAGGCCGCGGTCGGCATAGCCGGTGCGGGCATTGCTGAACACACGGTCCACCTCCAGGCTCCAGCGCCCGGCGTTCCAGATCAGCCCGGCGTGGCCGTAGCGATAGTGCGCTGTGTACTCCAGTCCGTACAGCGCCGGCGGCGCCTGGCTGACGCCGGCGCCCACCGACAGCGACAGCGGACCGGTCAGCGGCTGGTGCGCGGTCAGGTCCAGCGCCCCGTACCAGCGCTGCTGCAGGCCGCTGTCGGGCATGCGGAAGGCGGCCAGCGACAGGCTCAGGCGGTCGCGGTAGCTCCAGCCGAGGCTGACTTCGTCGCGGTTGAACAGGCGGTTGGCGCGCGCGCCGGGGTAGCGGTACAGCAGCGCCTCGGCCTGCAGTTGCCAGCTGTCGGACAGCGTCCAGCTGCGCGACAGGCCGAGGCTGCTCATCAGCACCGTGCCCGGCGCGTCCAGCGCCACGCTGGCCGAGCCGCTCAGCGACCAGCCCGGCGCCGGCAGCCAGAACAGCGCGCCTTGCAGGGTCGGGGTGCTGCGGGTCACGGCGATGCCGCGGTCGACCAGTTGCGAGCTGATCCCGGCGGCGCCGCCGATGTCGCCGGCGGTGGCCGCCGGTGCGTGCAGGGCGGCGAGTGCCAGGCCTGCTGCCAATGCCGCGCTGGCGCCTGGACGCAGTGACGCGCGTGCGCTCAGCATGCGCGGTCCGCCCTGTGGCGCCGGGGTGCGACGGGAAGCGGCGACGAGGCGCCGCAGGCGGCAGGGGACAAACGCACGGTGGCTCGATGCTCGCAGGTCAGGAATCGGGCACGGGCGCGGCGCGCTGGCCGGCCCGTCGGGCGCCGAATATGACCGGATCGGCCAGCCAGTTCAATGCAGGCTGTGCAGGTAGGCGATCAGGTCCTGCAACTGCTTGGCGTCGTCCAGGCCGTCGTACTTCATCTTGCCGCCGGGCAGCGCCTTGGACGCCGGCTGCGACAGGTAGCTGCGCAGTTTGTCGTCGCTCCAGGTCCACTGGCTCTGCTTCATCGCGTCGGAGTAGGCGTAGTCCGGCACGCTGCCGGCGCGGCGCCCGACCACGCCGAACAGGGTCGGGCCCTTCTTGTTCTTGGCCGGCGCGGCGCTGTGGCATTCGGCGCATTCGCTGGCGAACACGCCGGCACCGGGCATGCCGCCGGCGGCATGTGCGGAGGGCGCCACGACGGCGACCAGCGGCATCAGGCCGGCCAGCATGGTGCACAGGGGGAGGGCATTGGGGCGTTTCATGGGGGAAGCTCCGGGCGGGAAAATCAGAAAGCCAGGCTCAGGCCCAGCGAGAACTGGTTGAGGTCGCGCGGGCGGGTGACCGGGGTGGCCCCGAACACATTCCCCGTCGTGCCGTTGAACTTGCTGAAACGGAACCAGGTCGCGGACAGGCGCAGGTTGGAGATCGACGAGTAGCTGTCGTCCTTGCCGAACGGCGCCCACGAGGCGCTGATCAGGTTGCTGGTGGTATCCGGCGCGCCGTACGGGCGGTAGCGGAACGGATCGTCCGAGCCGGTGTTGATGAAGTGCGCCAGCAGCAGGCTGTAGCTCTGCTTGTAGGTGTAGTTGAGGCTGAACGACTGGTCGCGCACGCTGGCCCGGCGCGGGCCGGCCACGGTCGGGTCGGTGGGATCGATCAGCGCGCTGCCGTAGCGGCGGCGCTCGTAGATGTTGAGGTAGCCGAGCTTGAGGATGTGCTCGCGGGTGCCCAGGAACTGGTAGTTGAGGTCGTAGCCGAGATCGGTGAAGTCGTCGCGCGGGCCGGTGCTGCGTGGCAGTTGCCGGCGCGTGGTCAGCGCGACCACGCCGGCGGAGAAGAACTGCCGCTTGAGGTCCTTCATGTAGCTCAGGCGCAGGTAGCCGGTGTCGCTGAGCTTGCCGGGGTCGCCGCCGACGGCGTAGCCCAGGTCGTCCTGGGTCGAGAGCGGCAGGGCGGTGTAGGTGCCGAGTTCGCCGTACCAGTTGCGGTCGTACAGGCCGTAGACGCTGGTGCCGATCACCCGGTTGGACAACGACGACTGGTTGAGCAGCGTGGTCGAGCTGGCATAGGCCGAGGCCGGGCCCAGGCCGGAGGCATTGGGCAGCATGCCGATCGGATCCTGGCTGCCGGGGTTGTTGTTGACGCTGACGCCGAGCAGGGTGTCCTTGCCGCCGAGCTGGAAGCTCTTGAGTACCGCGCGCAGGTCCACGTTGTCCAGGCGCGTGGTGTAGTCGTTCTTGCCGTTGTTGCTGGTGGCGACCTTGACGTAGCCGCCGACGTTGTCGGTGATGCGCCCGGCTAGGTACAGGTCGGCCTCGCTGAAGCGGGTGCGGCTCTCGCCGCGCGCCGGCACGCTGCGGGTGGCGGTGAGCTGCGCGGAGGCCGGGATCTTGGTGCCGTTGCCGTCGCTGTCGGTATAGCCGCCGAGCTTGAAGCGCATGCCGTACGGGGTCAGCGCCGGACCGTAGGCGCCGATGTGGCAGTCGGCGCAGGACGAGCCGGTCTGCCGTGCGAACGCCGGCACCGCGGCCGCGCGCGGGCTCAGCACCAGCAGCAGCGAGCCCAGCGCCGACCACAGCAGCGCCTGCTCGGCGCCGCGCGTCCTGTCGCTGCGGGAGGAGGTGGAGGGGAACGACGGGGACTGGTGCATGCGGAAAGTCCTTTGGCAGGCGGGTGGGTGCGGCGACGGACGCGAACGAGGAAGGGAAGGGCGGCTCAGCGCCGGCGCAGGAACGGCAGCATCCGGCGCAGCACGCCATCGCGGCGGACGAAGTGATGCCAAAGTGCTGCGCCGATATGCAGCAGGATCAGGGCCAGCAGCAGCCAGGCGGCATCCACGTGCCAGGCGCCGAGGCGATCGGCGAGATCGGGATCGGCGGCGACCAGCTCGGGCAGGGTGGCGCCGAACAGATGCACCGGCTTGCCCATCGACTGGCTCAGCGCCCAGCCCAGCACCGGCAAGGTCAGCAGCAGCGCGTACATCACCACGTGGGTGGCGCCGGCCAGCAAGCGCATCAGCGCCGAGCCGGCCTCCGGGTCGTCACGCTTGCCCAGGCGCATGCGCAACACGACGCGCACGCAGAACAGGCCGAGCACGAACAGCCCGAAGTGGCGGTGGCCTTCCAGCAGCCACTGTCGCCACATGCGGCCTTCGACTTCTTCGCGCAGCAGGATCAGCCCCGCCGCCAGCACCAGGCACAGCACGGTCAGCCAGTGCAACCACACCATCGGCCGTGGCAGGGCGGCCGATGCAGCGGGAGGGGAAACGGGCGGTGTCGGCGCAGCCGGCGTGGGCGAGGTCATGGCGGTACGCGGTGTCCTGGAGGCGACGAGGGTGGGGCGCCGCGATGCCGGCGGGGGCATCGCTGTAGCTGTTGCGTCGATGGGTGCCGGCGCTGTGGCGAAAGGTTGCGTCGCGCTGCGCTTCTGACTCGCGCAACCTTTCCGTGGACCGGCGGCACTCAGCCTGGACGCTCCGATGCGGAGCCCGGTCGGGCACTCTGATGGCAATCGAACGAATCCAGTTGCGGACGCACGGCGACGCGCGCGGCCAGCTCGTGGCGCTGGAGCAGCAGCGCGATGTGCCCTTCGACATCCGCCGCGTGTACTACCTGTTCGCCACCCGCAACGGCGTGCATCGCGGCCAGCATGCGCACCGCCATCTCAACCAGTTGGCGGTGGCGCTGCACGGGTCGGTGTCGTTCCTGCTCGACGATGGCAGCGGGCCGGTGCAGGTGGTGCTGGACGATCCGCGCCAGGGCCTGTTGCTGGGCAGCATGGTCTGGCGCGACCTGTACGACTTCAGCGAGGACTGCGTGCTGATGGTGCTCGCCGACCAGGCCTACGACCCCACCGACTACATCTTCGACTACGACGAATTCCTGCGCGAAGCCGCGGGCGTACGCCGGCAGGAGGCCTAGGCGATGGCACGCCCCCTGGTCATCGTCGGCGCCGGCGAACTGGCGCAGATCGCCTGCGAATACTTCACCCACGACAGCGACTACACCGTGCTGGCCTTCAGCGTGGAGCGCGACTACATGTCCACGCCGACGCTGGCCGGTCTTCCTGTGGTGGCCTATGAGGATCTCGAGCAGCGCTATCCGCCGTCGCAGGTGGAGGTGTTCGTGGCGATCCCGGCCAGCGGCCTCAACCGGCTGCGCACGCGTTTCTATCTGGACGCCAAGCGTCGCGGCTACCGCATGGCCAGCTACGTCAGCTCGCAGGCGTTCGTCTGGCGCAACGTGGAACTGGGCGAACACTGCTTCGTGTTCGAGCACAACGTGCTGCAGCCGTTCACCCGCATCGGCGCCAACTGCATCCTGTGGAGCGGCAACCATATCGGTCATCGCACGGTCCTCCACGACCATGTGTTCCTGGCCTCGCATGCGGTGATTTCCGGCTACTGCGAGATCGGCGCCAGCAGCTTCGTCGGCGTCAACGCCACACTCAGCGACCGGGTCAAGGTGGCTGCCGACAACGTGATCGGCGCGGGCGCGCTGCTGACCCGCGACACCGAGCCCGGACGCATCTACGTCGGTGCGCCGGCGCGGGCGGTGGCCGGCAAGTCCAGCTTCGACGTGGAGCTGTGAGGCGCATGTTCGCCTGGCACAAACGTGGTCTTGTGTTCGACACTGCGCGCGACGGCGTCGGCGGCTGGATGCGGCATTCGGCGTTGACGCCGACGCCGTTGCGCCTGGATGCCGAGCGGTTACGGATCTACGCCGGCTTCCGCGACGACGCCGGGGTCAGCCGCATCGGCTACGTCGATGTGCGCGCCGACGATCCGACCCGGGTGCAGGGTGTCAGCGCCGCGCCGGTGCTGGACATCGGTCGCCCCGGCTGTTTCGACGACAACGGCATGATCCTCGGCGACGTGGTGCATGGGCCGGACGGGCTGTACATGTTCTATGTCGGCTTCCAGCAGGTGGAGCGGGCCAAGTTCCTGGCCTTCACCGGCCTGGCGGTGTCCACCGACGGCGGCGACACCTTCCAGCGCCGCCAGGACACGCCGCTGCTGGACCGCGCGCCGGGTCGCAGCACCATCGCCGCGGTGCACTCGGCGCACTACGCGCATGACCGCTGGCGGCTGTGGTACGCGGTCGGCGACGACTGGGAATGGATCGGCGGCACGCCGTATCCGCGCTACCACATCCGCTGCGTGGAGACCGACGACCTGCAGGCGATCCCGCGGCAGGACACGTTGTGCCTGCAGCCGCAGGGCGACGAATACCGCATCGGCCGCCCGCGGGTGTATCGGCACGATGGCCGCTACCTGATGCTGTTCACCCACGGCAGCCGCGGCGGCGCCTATCTGCCCGGCATGGCGGTCAGCGACGATGGTCGCCACTGGCAGCGCTGCGACGCGGCGCTGGGCCTGCCGCTGTCGGCCGTGGGCTGGGATGCGCGCACGCTCTGCTACCCAGCACTGATCCGCCACGGCGAGCGGCTGCTGCTGTTCTACAACGGCAACGACATGGGCCGCGACGGCTTCGGCGTGGCCGAGGCGGTGCTGCCTGCCGGCACCGTCTGGGAGGATGCCGATGCTGTCGGTTAGGGCCTACACCGCCGCCGACGCGCCGCTGTGGGATTGCCTGGTGGACGCCTCGCGCAATGGCAATCTGCTGCACCGGCGCGGCTATATGGACTATCACGCGGCGCGCTTCGTCGATGCTTCGTTGCTGGTCGAGGACGCCGGCATGCCGGTGGCGGTGTTTCCGGCCAACCGCGACGGCGACGCGGTGACCAGCCATGCAGGCCTCAGCTATGCCGGGTTGCTGTCGACCCACACGCTGCGCGCGACGGCGACGCTGGAGGCGTTCGAGCGTATCGCGGCGTACTACCGCGGTGCCGGCGTACGCACGCTGCTGTACAAGGCGGTGCCGCATCTGTTCCACCGCAGTCCGGCGGAGGAGGATCTGTACGCGCTGCATCGGCTGGGGGCGTGTCTCTACCGCCGCGACCTGTCCTCGGCGGTGCCGTTGCGCGCGCCGCCGCGCTACGCCGCCGCACGCAAACGCTCGGTGGCCAAGGCGCGCCGCGCCGGACTGCATGTGCAGCGCGTGGACGACCCGGCGCCGCTGCATGCGCTGCTGGGCGAGGTGCTGCAACGCCACGACGCACGCCCCACGCACAGCCTGGAGGAACTGCGCCTGCTGTGCGCGCGCTTTCCCACGCAGATCGTGCCCTACGAAGTGCGCGACGGCGCCGAACTGCTGGCCGCCACGCTGGTGTACGACTTCGGCCACGTCGTCCATACCCAGTACATGGCCTGTTCGGAGCAAGGCCGCCGCGCCGATGCGCTGAGCCTGCTGCTGGCCGAGCTGATCGAGCAGGTCTACGCGCAGCGCGAGTTCCTCAGCCTGGGCATTTCCACCGAGCAGCACGGCCGGGTGCTCAATGCCGGCCTGGTCGAGCAGAAGGAGCGCTTCGGCGCGCGCGCCATCGTCCACGATTTCTACCGTTGGGAGTTGCAATGAGTCTGCCGACGGCCAGCGTGCCGTTCCTCGACCTGCGCGCCAGCAACGCCCGCCATGCCGACGAACTGAAGGCCGCCGCAGCGCGGGTGATCGATTCGGGCTGGTACGTGCTCGGCGAGGAACTGGAGGCGTTCGAGCGCGAGTTCGCCGCCTACTGCGGTACCGCCCACGCCATCGGCGTCGGCAACGGCATGGACGCGCTGACCCTGATCCTGCGCGGCTACCATGCGCTGGGCCGGCTGCGCGACGGCGACGAGGTGCTGGTGCCGGGCAATACCTTCATCGCCAGCTTCCTGGCGATCAGCGAGAACCGGCTGCGACCGGTGCCGCTGGAGCCGGCGGCGGCCAGCTTCAACCTGGACCCCGCACAGGTGGAACGGGCGATCGGCCCACGCACGAGGGCGATCCTGGCGGTGCACCTGTACGGCCAGCTCGCCGACATGGCGGCGTTGCGCGCCATCGCCGAGCGTCACGGGCTGTTGCTGCTCGAGGACGCGGCGCAGGCGCACGGCGCGCGCCGCGGCGGCCGCCACGCCGGCAGCTTCGGCGATGCCGCAGGCTTCAGCTTCTTCCCCGGCAAGAACCTGGGTGCGCTGGGCGATGGCGGCGCGGTGACCACCGACGACGACGCGCTGGCGGCGCAGATCCGCGTGTTGCGCAACTACGGCTCGGACATCAAGTACCGGCATCTCGTGCAGGGCGTGAACTCGCGCCTGGACGAACTGCAGGCGGCGCTGTTGCGGGTCAAGCTGCGCTACCTGGATGCCGACATCGCCGCGCGCCGCGCGATCGCCGAGCGCTACCTGCATGGCATCGCGCATCCGCAGATCGCCTTGCCGCAGGTGGAAGACCCGGCCGCACATGCCTGGCACCTGTTCGTGGTGCGCTGCGCGCAGCGCGATGCGCTGCAACGGCATTTGCAGGCTCACGGCGTGCAGTGCCTGGTGCACTACCCGACGCCGCCGCACCGCCAGCCGGCCTATCCGCAACTGGCGACGCTGCAGTTGCCGCTGTGCGAGCGGCTGGGAGCAGAAGTGCTCAGCCTGCCGATCGGCCCGACCCTGGACGACGCGGCGGTGGCGCAGGTGATCGACGCCTGCCAGCGTTTTGCCGGTGTGGCGGCATGAACGTGCTGCGCAGCGGCGTGTACAGCGGCGTGGCCACGGCGGCCAAGCTGCTGGCGGCGTTGCTGGTGCTCAAGCTGGTAGCGGTGTACGCCGGCCCGGCCGGGGTCGCCCGGCTCGGCCAGTTCACCAGCCTGATGTCGCTGCTGGCGGTCCTGGCCGGCGGCGGCATCGGCGCCGGCGTGGTCAAGTACGTGGCCGAGTACCGCGATGATCCGGCTGCGCTGAACCGGTTGTTCGGCAGCGCACTGGGCTACGCCTGCGCCGCCGCCTGCGCGATGGGCGTGGCCGCGCTGCTGTGCAGCCGCCTGATCGCCGAGCGCCTGCTCGGCGACGCGCAGTACCAGCCACTGATCTGCGTGCTGGCGGTGGCGCAGCTCGGCATCGCCCTGGCCAACTACATCCTGGCGGTGGTCAACGGCTTCATGGACGTGCGCCGGCTGGCCTTGATCCAGGTCGCCGGCGCAGTGTTGAGCGTGCTGCTGGTGGCCGCGCTGGCGCATCGCATGGGCCTGTATGGCGCACTGCTCGGGCTGGTGCTGGGGCAGGTGGCCTGGCTTTGCGCGGGCGTGCCGGCGCTGCGCCGCAGCCCGTACTTCCGCCGCGAGATGCTGCGCATTCGCTTCGACCGGGCGATGGTGCGGCGGCTGGCGGCCTTCTCGGCGATGACCCTGGCCTCGGCGCTGCTGCCGCTGCTGGTCAACATCGGCGTGCGCGATCACCTGGCCGGCCAGTTCGGCTGGCAACAGGTTGGCTACTGGCAGGCGGTGAGCCGCGTGTCCGATGCCTATCTGCTGTTCTTCACCACGGCCATCAACGTCTACTACCTGCCGAAGCTCGCGGCGCTGCACACGCGCCAGGCGCTGTGGCAGGAACTGCGCGGCGCCTACCGCTATGTGCTGCCGGCGGTGATCCTGGCGGCGGCCTCGGTCTACCTGTGCCGCGACTGGATCACCCGGCTGCTGTTTTCCGCCGATTTCGCCGCCGCGTTGCCGCTGTACGCGCCGCAGTTGCTCGGCGACGTGCTCAAGATCGCCTCCTTCGTGCTGTCCTACCTGATGCTGGCCAAGGCGATGACGCGGCTGTTCGTGCTCTCCGAATGCCTGTTCGCCGCCAGCTACCTGGGCCTGGTGGTGCTGTTCACCGCGCGCATGGGGCTGATCGGCGCGGCCTGTGCGTTCGCCTGCAACTACGCGCTGTACCTGGCGTTCAACGTGCTGGTCGTGCGCCGCTATCTGCGAGGACTGGGCTGATGGATGCACCGCACGCGCCACCGACGCTCCCGCTGGTCTCGATCCTGATCCCGGCCTACAACCACGTGCGCTTCGTGCAGCGCTGCCTGGACAGCGTGCTGGAGGATCCGTACCCGAACAAGGAGCTGGTGATCGTCGACGACGGCTCCCGCGACGGCACCGCCGAGTGCATCGCCGCGTGGATCGCGCAGCATGGCGACGGACTGCACGTGCGCTTCTGGCCACGCGAGAACCTCGGCATCGCCGCCACGCTCAACCACCTGGTGGCGATGGCCCGCGGCGAGTTCCTGCGCCTGGGGGCGAGCGACGATTACCTGCTGCCCGGCGGGCTGGGTGTGCAGGTGGCGTACCTGGGCGCGCATCCGCACAAGGCCGCGGTGATCGGCGACGCCATCGTGGTCGACACGCAGGGTCGCACCGTGCATCAGAGCAGCATGCGCGACCTGCACGGCGTGGACAAACGCCTGTACCTGAGCGAGGCCGGCATCCGCCGCGCGGTGATCCGCCACTGGGCGGTGAGCGGGGCGGTGGCGCTGGTGAGGCGCAGCGCGCTGCAGCCGGGCGCCGAATGGGACGAGGGCCTGCGCATCGAGGACTGGGATTTCTTCCTGCGCCTGGTCGCGCGCGACGCGCTGGGTTTCCTGGACGTGGCGGTCTGCGCCTACCGCGTGCACGACCACAACGCCAGCCGCACCCGGCATCTGCCCAGCCGCCTGGCCAACCTGGCCGAGTCGCGGCAGGTGGCGTTGCGCCGCGCGCGCTTGTTCGATCCGGCCTGCCGCACCTTGCTGCACGCGCAGGCGCACTACATCGCCGCCAAGATCGCGTTCCTGCGACGCAGCCCGCTGGCGCTGGGCGGGCATCTGCTGGCGCATGCGTGGCTGTCGCTGTTGGCGCGGCTGCGCCAGGGCGGCCAGTCAGCATTGATCGAGCGCGCATGAGCCGCCTGCTGCGCCTGCCGTCGGCGTATTTCGGCCTGCCGCTGCTGCTGGGCTGCGCGTTGACCCTGCTCACCTTCGACCTGCCGCCCGGGTATCTTGCCGGCATTGCGTTGCTGGCCGCCGTGGCGCTGGCGGCGCTGGGCCTGGATGCACTGCTTGGCATCCGCCTGCCGCCGCTGGCGGCGTTCCGCTCGCGCGAGTACGCCGGCACCCGCGAGGCGTTCGTCGCGCTCGGCCTGGCCGCCGCGGTGGGGCTGTTCTGCCTGCTGGACCTGCTGCTGTTCCCGATCCCCTTGCTGCACAACCCCTCCGCCTACGCCGACCTGAGCCCGCTGCAATCGCACGTGCGGCATGTGTCGAACATGTGCTGGATCCTGCCGCCGATCGGCCTGCTGTGCGTGCGGCAGCGCAGCGTGCGCAACGCGCTGCTGCTGGCCGGCTTCGCGTTCCCGGTGCTGGTGATCGACCGCAACCGCCTGTTCGCGGCGGTGTTCAGCGTCGGCCTGTTGGTCTTGCTGCGCCGCGACCCGGCGCGGCCGCTGCCGTGGAAGCGGGTGCTGGCGCTGCTGTGCGCCGGCGCCGCCGCGTTCTCGCTGCTGGGCACGCTGCGCTCCGGCTCGCTGGACTCGGTGGCGCTGCCGTTCGGCGCGCTGTACCGTGCCGCGCCGCAGGGCATCAAGTGGCTGCTGCTGTACATCGGCGCCGGCCCGTACAACTTCGGTGCGCTGCTCAGCAAGGGCTACGCCAACGCCAGCTTCCTGGTCAACCAACTGGTGCCGCTCAGCGGTTCCATCGCCACTGCCGGCACCGGCATCCCGCTGGATGCGCCGAACATCAATGTCGGTACCGAGTTCCTGCCGTTCCTGCTGGCCGGCGGCCCCGGCGCCGCGCTGGCGGCGATGCTGGCGCTGTACGCGGCGCTGCTGTGGAGCGTGCGCCTGCTCGGCCGCGGCGTGGCGCTGTTCAATCTGCTGGTGTTCCTGCGCATGGCCTACGCCTGCGTGATGTCGCCGTTCGCACCGCAGGCCTTCACCTGGACCAATGCCGGCTTCGTCGCGCTGTGCCTGCTGCTGCACGCGTGCAGCGCCTTGCTGCCGAACCGCCGCGACACCGCGCCGTCCACGGCCCTGCCTTTCGTTGCCCCGAGATCCCCGCTGCCATGACCGATACCGCCATGTCCCAAGACGAAATCTACCTGATCGACCTGTGGCGGATCCTGCGGCGCGAATGGCGCTGGTGCCTGCTGCCGCTGCTGCTGGCATTGGCGTTGGCGGCGCTGTTCCTGCACGGCGCGACCCGTCAGTGGCAGGCCACCGCCTGGGTGCAGGTCGGCGAGTTCGGCCCGACCCCGGCCGGGCGCGACCCCAAGCTGGAGCCGTTCCAGCGGGTGATCGACCGGATCAGGACCCGGCAATTCCAGGAGCAGGTGCTGCACAGCGCCGGCGTGGCTCTGGACAGCCGTCAGGCCGCTTTGTACCGCGATAGCCTGAAGCTGGATCCCGACCCGTATGCCAACCTGATCCAGCTGACCCTGCGCGCGCAATCGCCGCAGCAGGCACGGCAACTGGCCACGGCCACCATCGCGCAACTACAGGCGCTGCACCGGCGCATCCAGGCCGGGCCGCTGCAGCAGGCCAGTGCGCGGCTGCAGGAGTTGGCCGCGGACATCGCCGCCACCCAGGCCGAGCGCGAGCGCCTGTTGCAGCAGCAGCGCGAAGGCCGCGGCAGCGTCGAGCAGCAATTGCTCGGCAACATGTTGCTGTCGGAGAAGACCACCACGCTGCGCGGCCTCAAGGCCGAACGCCAGGACCTGCTCGGCCGGCTCGGTACGCGCTACACCTACGACACCTCGGCGCCCTGGGACACCTATGTACCGCCACGCGCGGCATTCCCCAATCCGGTGCTGGTGCTGGCCGCCGCGCTGCTGGCCGGGCTGGCTGGCGGCGTGCTCGCGGCGGTGGCGCGCAACGCGCTGCGTCGGCGCCAGTCGCGGCCGGTGCGAGCGCAGGCCGCCGCATAACGGCGTCTCGCCGATTCAACCAAACGCCGCCGCCGCCGCACCTACCTGCAGTCCCGCGCGCTCGATGCGCGCGGATTCCGACACGGGCAGGACGGTGGAGAGGTGCAGGTGACAGCGAATGGCAAGGCGGGTGCAACGGCGCACACGACCACTCTGGACCCGGTGCGGTTGCTGGACACGCAGCGCGCCTTCGACAGCGTGGCCGCCGACTACGATGGCCCGCGCGGCAACAACGCGCTGATCCAGCGCATGCGCACCACGCTGTGGGACACGGTGGCGACGCAGTTGCCGGCCGGCTCGCGCCTGGTCGACCTGGGCTGCGGCACCGGCCTGGACGCACATGCCTTCGCCCAGCGCGGCTACCGCGTGCTGGCCACCGACTGGTCGCCGCAGATGGTCGAGCGCACGCGTGCGCGCGCCCAGGATCCTAGCCTGCACGGGCGGCTCAGCGTGGCGCACGTCGGCATCCAGCAACTGGACCTGCTCGACGGCGAGTTCGACGGCATGTATTCCAACTTCGGCCCGCTCAACTGCGCGCCGGACCTGCCCGACGTCGCGCGTCACTGCGCACGGCTGCTGCGCCGCGACGGCCGCCTGGTGTTCTCGGTGATCGGCCGGCTGTGCCCGTGGGAACTGGGCCACTACCTGCTGCGCCGCCGCCTGCGCCGTGCCACGGTCCGCGCCGCGCGTGGCGCCACCGCGGTCGGCATGAACGGGCACACGATCTGGACCTGGTACTACTTCCCACGCGAGTTCTACCGCGCGTTCGCGCCGCATTTCGACCTTGAATCGTACCGCGCGCTCAGCCTGTGCCTGCCGCCGCCGTACCTGGTCGACCATTACCAGCGCCACCCGCGCCTGGGCGAGGCGCTGGGCCGCCTCGACGACCGCATCGGCGGCTGGCCGTTGCTGCGCGACATGGGCGATCACTTCCTGATCGTGCTGCGCAAGCGCTGAGCATGTCCGTGCCTGCCGCCCCCGTCGACGTCTGCCTGGAAGGTGCGCGTGTCGCGCACGCCAGCGGCGCGGTGCGCGCACCGCTGGCGCTGCGCGCCGGCCGTATCGCCGCGGCGGCCACGCCGGCGGCGCTGCATCTCGATTTGCCGGGCCACCTGGTGCTGCCCGGCTTGATCAACGCCCACGAGCATCTGCACGTCAATGCGGTGCCGCCGTTGCCGCAGGCCGCGCCGTTCGTCAACAGCTATGCCTGGATCGAGGCGTTCGCCGCGCATTTCCGCACCTCGTCGGTGGCCGCGGCGCTAGCCCTGCCCAAGCCGCTGCGGCTGCGCCATGGCGGGTTGAAGAACCTGCTGGCCGGGGTGACCTGCGTGGCCCACCACGACCCCTGGCATCCGGCGCTGGACGCGGCCGACTTTCCGGTGGCGCTGCTGCGCGACTTCGGCTGGAGCTACACCTTGCACGGCCCGGACTACGGGCCGCCGCTTGCGCAGAGCTTCGCCGCGGCAGCCGCCGCCGGCTGGCCGTGGATCATCCACTTGGCCGAAGGCACCGACGCGGTGGCCGCAGGCGAACTCGCCGAACTGGAGCGGCGCGGCTATCTGGCGGACAACACGGTGTTGATCCACGGTGTGGGCCTCAGTGCGGACGACGTCGCACGCGTGCTCGCCTGCGGCGCGGCGGTGGTGTGGTGCCCGAGCAGCAACCTGACCCTGCTCGGACGCACCCTCGACCCGCAGCGCCTGAGCGCGGCCGGGCGGCTGGCGCTGGGCAGCGATGCGCGGGTCAGCGGCGGCCGCGACCTGCTCGAGGACCTGCGCCTGGCCGCCGCCCACGGCCTGGACGCGACCCAGGCGCTGCGCCTGGCCACGACCGCCGCGGCCGACATCCTGCGCGTGCCGGATCGCGGGCATCTGGCGCCGGGTGCACACGCCGATCTGCTGATCGTCGCCGACCGTGGCGGGGCGCCGGCGCAGAGCCTGGTCGGGCTGCCGCGCAGCGCGCTGCGCGCAGTGGTGCGAGACGGCAGGCCACGGATCTCCGATCCCGATTTCGCCCCATGGTTCGCCGCGTCCGGCGTGGACACGGTGCCGGTGACGCTGGACGGCGTGCCGAAGTTGCTGGCCGCAGAACTCGCCGACCCTGCGCTGCTCGCGCTGGAGCCGGGCCTGGACGTCCAGGTTGCACCGCCGCGTTCGCGCCTGACCCAGTTGTCGCAGGAATGCCCCGCATGAACGCCGTCCCGACCCTCGATCCGCTCGCCGCCTACGCGCTGTGGGCGGACAGCTACCCGGCGCAGGCGCACAACCCGGTGATGCAGGCCGAACAGCGCGCCATGCTGGCCTTGCTGCCGCCCTCGTTGCGTGGCCGGGAGGTGCTCGATGCCGGCTGCGGCAGCGGCCGCTACCTGCTGCATGCGTTGCAGCGTGGCGCCGGGCATGTCACCGGCGTGGACCTGTCGCCGCAGATGCTGGCGCGTGCCGCGCAGGAACTGGCCGAGATCGAGGCCGGCCGCTGCACGCTGCGCGAAGGCAGCCTGGAGGCCTTGCCGCTGGCCGACGCCAGCGTCGACCTGAGCCTGTGCGCGCTGGCATTGGGGCATCTGCCGCAGCTCGGGCCGGCCCTGGCGGAATTGCGCCGCGTCACCCGGCCCGGCGGCTGGGTGCTGTGCAGCGACGTGCATCCGATCGGCCCGGCGCTGGGCTGGCGCCGCGACTTCAAGGCTGGCGGCCAGCGCTACGCGGTGCGCCACACCCAGCACCTGTACAGCCACTGGCACGCCGCCTGCGCCGCGCTCGGGCTGGCCATCGACGCCGTCAGCGAACCGCTGCTCGACCCGGCGGACATTGCCGCCGGCGCCCATTTCGATCCCGTTGCATTGCAGGTGCCGGTGGCCCTGGTGCTGCGCCTGCGGCGCCTGCCGTAACCCCGTCCTGCGTCCGCCCGGTATGTCCTCCACACCCAACACGCTGCTGGTCAATCCCACCATCACCAAGCCGTCCAGCGCCCGCTTTCCGCTGTCGTTGCTGAACCTGGCGGCGGCGCTGGACCGCCATGGCGACAGCCGCATCATCGACGGCAACGTCGAGCGCGACTTCATCGAGCGCAGCCTGCAGGCACTGCAGGAGCGGCACTACGATGCGGTCGGCATCAGCGTGATGGGCGGGCCGCAACTGGCGCCGTCGATCGCGCTGTCGCAGGCCATCCGCGGGCGCTTCCCGGCACTGCCGATTGTCTGGGGCGGCTATTTCCCCACGCTTTACCCGGACACCGCGCTGGCCGCCCCATACGTGGACTATGCGATCCGCGCGCAGGGCGAGGACACCCTGCCGGAACTGCTGGCCGCGGTGCGTGGCGAGGGGCCGACGCTGGCGCAGGTCGACGGGCTGTCCTGGAAGCAGGACGGGGTGGTGGTGCACAACCGCAACCGCGCCTTCCAGCGCGGCGATGCGCTGCCGTCGCTCCCCTACGAAAAGCTCGGCGAGCCGCGCCGCTACCTCGGCCGCACCTTCCTCGGCCAGCGCACCGCCTCGCACCAGGCCGCGCTGGGCTGCCGCTTCCGCTGCACCTTCTGCGGGGTGGCGGCGATGTTCGGCGGCGCCACCGTCTTGCCGACTGCGGCGCGCCTGGAGCGTGAGCTGGGGTACCTGAAGTACGGCCTGGGCGCCGATTCGATCCAGTTCTTCGACCACAATTTCTTCGACCGCGAAGCCGACATGATTCCGCTGCTGGAGGTGATGGCCAAGCTGGAACTGCCGTGGTGGTGCTACGCCCGCGCCGACGCGCTGCTCAACCTGTCCGAGAGCACCTGGAAGCTGGTGCGCAAGAGCCGCCTGCGCATGGCCTACATCGGCGCCGAGTCGCCGAGCGGGGCGATGCTCAAGGAAATCCGCAAGGGCACGCGCCCGGACCAGACGCTGGAAGTGGCCGAATTGTGCCGGCGCAACGGGGTGATCCCCGAGCTGTCGTTCATGGTCGCGCCACCGCAGGACAGCGAGCGCGAGACCGAGCAGACCTTCGAGTTCATCCGCGAGCTGAAGCGGATCAACCCGCAGTCGGAAATCATCGTCTACGTGTACACCCCACTGCCGGACAGCAGCCGCCACGAGAAGGACCGCGGCCGCCGCGGCGGCACGCCCTTGCTCGACCGCGACGGCGTGCCGGTGCAGTTCCCGCGCACGCCGGAGGAATGGGCGCAGCCGCAGTGGGTGGACTATGCCTGCCACGCCGATGCGCCCTGGCTCAGCGATGCGCTGCGCCAGCGCATCCGCGATTTCGTCACCGTGCTCGGCTGCCGCTATCCCACCGCGCAGGACCAGCGTTCGCCGGGCTGGGCCAAGCGCGGGCTCAGCGCGCTGGCGGCCTGGCGCTACCGCTACCGGCGCTACGACCGACCGTGGGAACTGAACCTGGCCAACCGGCTGGTGCGCCTGCACCGGCCGCAGGTGTCCGGGATCTGAGCATGTCGACCAACGTCGCCCGCGCCATGCATGCCGTGCAGCTCAACTTCGTGCCGCTGCCGGACGGGGTGACGCCGGAACAGGCGTTCGCGCTGTGGCCGTCGCTGGCCGACATCGCCGAGGCGGTGGCCAGCGTCGGCACCCGCGTGTCGGTGATCCAGGCCGCCGCGGTCGATGCGCACCTGCAGCGCAACGGCGTCGACTATCACTTCCTGCGCCGTGCCGACGCCGGGCGCCGGCGCCATCTGCGCCGCATCGCCGCCTTGCTGACCGAACTCAGGGCCGACGTGGTGCACGTGCACGGCCTGCAGTTCGCGCGCGAGGCGGCGACGCTGGCGCGCTGGCAGCCGTCGCGGCCGATCCTGCTGCAGGACCATGCCAACCGTCCGCCGCGCTGGTGGCGGCGACCGCAGTGGCGGCGCTGGTACGCGGCCGCCAGCGGCATCGCCTTCACCTCGCTGGACTTGGCGCGGGGTTTCGTCGGTGCTGGGCTGTTCGCCGGGTCCACGCGCCTGTTCGCCATTCCCGAATCCAGTTGTCGCTTCATTCCCGGCGAGCGCGACCAGGCGCGCCGCGACAGCGGACTGCATGGCGCGCCCTGTGTGCTGTGGGTCGGCCATCTGAGCGAGGGCAAGGATCCCCTCACCGTGCTCGAAGGCGTGGCCCGCGCGAGCGTGCAGTTGCCCGGGCTGCAACTGTTCTGCGCGTTCGGCGATGCGCCGCTGCTGCCGGTGGTGCAACAGCGCATCCAGTCCGATCCGCGGCTGGCCGGCCGCGTGCACCTGTTGGGCCGGGTGGAGCACGCGCAGATCCAGACCCTGATGCACGCGGCCGACCTGTTCGTGTCCGCCAGCCTGGGTGAGAGCTGCGGCTACGCCGCGCTGGAGGCCTATGCCTGCGGCGCGGTGCCGGTACTGACCGATATCCCGGCGTTCCGCGCGCTCAGCGATGGTGGCCGGGTTGGCGCGCTGTGGCCGTGCGGCGACACCGAACGCCTGGCGGCCGCACTGGTGCAGGCGTCGCGCGCCGGGCCGTCGCGGGCGTTGGTGCGCGCGCACTTCGATGCGCAGCTGTCGTTCGCGGCGGTCGGGCGCCGTTGGGCGCGTGCCTATGCGCAACTGCTCGACGCCGCGCCGCGGAGCGCGGCATGAAGCTGGCGCTGGTGGTGCCAGGCGGCGTCGACCGCAGCGGCGAGTACCGGGTGATCCCGGCCTTCCTGAGCCTGATCGAGCGGCTGGCGCGTGCGCACGACCTGCACGTGTTCGTGCTGCACCAGGAGCCGCTGCCGGCGCAATGGGATCTGCTGGGGGCGCGCATCCACAACATCGGCGCGGTGCGCACGCGCTGGCGCGCGATCGCGGCGATCCGCGCCGAGCACCGGCGCGCGCCGTTCGACTTGGTGCAATCGCTGTTTTCCGGCCACTGCAGCCTCATCGCAGTGGCCGCGGCGCGCTGGCTGCGGCGGCCGAGCCTGGTGCACATCGCCGGTGGCGAGCTGGTCGCCCTGCACGCGATCGGCTACGGCGGCCGGCGCAAATGGCAGGGGCGGCTGCGCGAGGCGCTGGTGTTGCGCCTGGCGAGTGCGGTGACCGCCGCCAGCGCGCCCATTCTCGACAGCCTGCGGGCGCTGGGCATCGCCGCCGAACGCGTGCCGTTGGGCGTGGACCTGCGCGCCTGGCCGCCACGCGCGCCGCGTGCGCGCGGCGACGGGCCGGCGCGGCTGCTGCATGTGGCCAGCCTCAATCCGGTCAAGGACCAGACGACCCTGCTGCGCGCCCTCGCGGCGCTGGCCCGCGCCGGGGTCGACTTCCGCATCGACCTTGTCGGGGTGGACACCCTCGACGGCGCGATGCAGCGTTTGGTGGCCACGCTTGGGCTGAGCGAGCAGGTGCGTTTCCTCGGCTTCAAGACCCAGCGCGACCTGCGGCCGCTGGTGGAGGCGGCGGATCTGCTGGTGTTGTCGTCGCTGCATGAAGCCGGGCCGCTGGTCTTGCTGGAAGCAGCGGTGGCCGGGGTGCCGACGGTGGGCACCGCGGTCGGGCATCTGCAGGAGTGGGCGCCTTCGGCGGCGCTGGCGGTGCCGGTGGGCGACTGGGCCGGGCTGGCCGATGCGCTGCGCCAGGTGCTCAGCGACGACGAACTGCGCCTGCGCCTGGCCTGGGCGGCGCAATGCCGCGCCGTGCGGGAAGACGCCGACTGCAGCGTGCGTGGCTTCACCGCGTTGTATCAGCGTCTGTGTGCACCGCGACACGCTGATGATCGGCGTGCCGCGCACAATGGCTGACGCACAGTGCGGCATTGGGAGAACGCGCTTTCGCGACAATCGCGTTGTATCGGCTCGTCTTGTAGGAGCGGCTTCAGCCGCGACAGCCATTAGCGGTGACGCGTGTCGCGGCTGAAGCCGCTCCTACAACGGCAGTTCACAGCGCTCCCTAGTGACAGCGTGCGTCAGTCCGACAAAGCCACGTAACCCTGCAGCGCAGTCCGCACCGCATACAGCGTGTCCATTCGCGGTACCGGATGCAGCAGCCGTTGCAGTATCCGGCGCCGCTGCGGCAGGCGCACCCAGTCCTGGCCCTGCAGCCACAGCTGGGTGCGGATCATCTCGGCGCGTTCCTGCCGGCTTTCCGCCGAGGGCTGCAGGCGCTGGCGCAGATAGTCGACCACCTCGCGGCCCGAGCGCGCCCACTCAATGCCCGGCAGTGCCGGCAGCCATAGCTGCGAGCACGATGCCGCAGTCAGGTCCAGCCCGCGCGCGTGCAGCCGCAGCAGCGGCGGGCAGTGCGCACGCAGTCGCTGCAGGACCGCCGATGGAATCGCTGCGCGGTAGTAACGCAGCATCAACCGCAGCGGTGGCCACGCCCACCAGGCATCGGCGCCGATCAGCATCTGCCAGTCGCTGGCGCGCATGTGCGGCGCCAGCAGGGCCAGGTCGTGCAGGTGCATCAACCGCAGGCTGCGGCTGCACAGTCCGCCGGCCGCGTGCAGCAGCAGGTGGCGCATCAGCGCGCCGTTGCTCGGGTAGGGGTTCAAGCCGGGCGTGCCGTCGCGCGGCAGGATCGCGGTGCCGAGATCGACAGTGCGCAACGGCAGCCGTTCCTGGATGCGCACGTGCAGTTCGATGTTGATCGGCGTGTCGCGGTGCTCGCCCAGGCCACCAACCGCCTGTACCTGTGCCGGCCGGAAGGTCTGGTGCTTCCACTGCGCGAACTCGGCCGCATAGCCCAGCGCGCCCAGCAGCGTCGCAGCGCGCTCGGCGTCCTCGGGGCGCACCAGCAGGTCGATGTCCGCCATTGGCCGGTCGCCGGGCCGATACAGGCCCAGCGCATGCAGTGCCGCCCCCTTCAGCGGCACGATCGCCAGGCCGGCAGTCTGCGCCAGGGCGTCGATCCGCTGCAGCAGGGCGGCGATGCGCTGGTAGCGCTGCGCCACATGCTCGCGCTGTCCGTCGAGGAACGCGCGCCAGGCCCGGTCCGGCCACTGCGTGCGCTGGCTCAGCAGTGGCGCCACGCCGTGCGCGACCGCCGCTGCCGCCGCCAGTTGCCAATGCAGGCCGTGCCACGCCGGCATCGGCGCGCCTGGGCGCGCCAACTCGTGCGCCAGGGTCTCGGTCGCCCGGCGCAGGCCCCGACCGATGCGCCGCAACGGCAGGTGCGCAGGCGTGGCCGCGGATGCCGTTGCCGGCAGATCGGCCGCCACGGCCGGGGACGCTGGCGTCGCCAGGTCGTTCATGCGCGTTGCACCAACGGGATGCGCCGGCTGCCGGCGGCGGCGACCGCTTTGGCCGCCGGCGCGGGCGGTGGCTCGGTCCGATGCTGCGCCTCGCGTGCGATCAGCGCGTCCCAGTCCGCTTCCAGCGTCGCCCGGTCCTGCGCGTGCACCGGCGCCGGACACGCATCCTCGCGACATTGCAGGTCCACCTGCCGGTGCAACAGATCGCGCACCTGGCGGTAGAACGCCGAGTCGTAGGCGCCACGGAACATCATCGCCAGGTCGTCGCTGTCCTGCCAATGCGTCTTGCGCCCGAGCTGGTCCTTCACCTGCTGGTAGAACACGGTGCCGGGCAGGGGGTAGGACACGCTGACGCCGATGTCGTCCGGGCGCGCCTGCGCCACCAGCCGCCGCGTGGCGAGGATGTCGTCCAGTTGCTCGTCCAGGTAGCCGAGCTGCAGGAAGAAGCCGACGCGGATGCCCTGCGCGCCGAGGCGCCGGCGCGCGGCGATCACGCCCTCCACGTCGGTGCCCTTGGTCATCTTGTCGAGGATGCGCTGGCTGCCGCTCTCCGCGCCGATCCAGGCCTCGCGGCAGCCGGCCCGTGCCAGGGCCGTGGTCATGCGCTCGCTGCACAGGTCGGCGCGGGTCTGGATGGTGAAGGGCACCGCGCCATCGGCGGCGGCCAGTGCGTCGGCGAAGTCCTCCACCCAGTCGACGTGGAAGCCGAAGATGTCGTCGGCCATCCACACATGGTCGGGTGCGAAGCTGCGCTTGAGCTGGATCATCTCCGCGGCCACGTCCTGCGCCTCGCGGCGCTTGTAGTGATTGCCCCAGATCGGCTTGGCGCACCAGTTGCACCGGAACGGGCAACCGCGCGAGGCGGCCATGTTCAGGCTGAAATGGCCGTGCCGCTGCTGCCAGAACGTGCGATAGCGCGCGATGTCGAGCAGGTCCCAGGCGGCGGTGACCGACAGCCGCGTATCCGGCGGCCGCGCGCCGATCTGCGCGCGCCTGAGTTGCGGCGCCACGGCGCTGGCGACCTCGGCGATGCCGGCCACCCAGTGCGCCGGCGCGATGTCCGGTTCCGCCTGCAGGCGCGCCACCAGTTCCAGCAAGGCCGCGATGCCTTCGCCGATCAGCACCGCGTCGGCACCGGCGGCAAGAAACGCGTCCGGGTGATCCGACGCATCGGAGCCGGCGACGATCACCCGGCTGCCGCTGGCGCGCGCTTCGGCGATCATCCGGCACGCGGCCTCGCGCATCCGGCTCAGGCACATCTTGGTGAGGAAGTTGAAGTTGTCCTCGTAGAACACCACCAGGTCCGGCCGCTGCACGCGGACGGCGTGGTCATAGTCCTCCACGCCTTCGGCCAGCATTGCGTCGAACAGCGTCACCGCGTGCCCGTGCTGGCGCAGCAGCGCCGCCACCTGCAGCGTGGCCAGCGGTGGGTAAGGTTTTCCACGCTCCCATTGCTTGGGGTCGTAGCGCAGGAAGTAGGCGTGGCTGACCTGGATCTTGAGCATCGGCGAAAGGTCTCGTTCGGCGCCGCGGGGGAGGGCGCATGCAGCGATGGCCGCGCGCAGGTGGCCGTGGCGGTAGGTGCCGGGGCTGTGCCGTTTGGTTGCGCGAAAGACCGGCGTTCGCCCGCGCAACCTTTGGCCACGGCAGGCGCACCCACGCTGCATCCATTCAAGCGATCTTTTTCCGATGCAGCGATCGACCGCGCGTGTTCTGGACGTGGAACCAGGCGAACACGCCGCACCTGTCGTCGCCGTTGACGGCGCGTGCGATCCGTTCCACACCCAGCTGCGCCGCCCGCACACGCTCAGCAAGCAACTGCTCGGCGGCCGCTTCCACTTCGAGAGCAACAGCACGGCCCTGCTGGCGCTGGTGGAGGCCGCCTTCGGCGCGGTGCCGGCGCACCGCCTGCCGGAGAGCGCGTCGTTCCGTATCGAACTGACCCTGGTGGACCGCGGCGAGGCCCCCTACGCGCTGGCGGTGGAGCCGCCACCGGTGCAGACCCATTCCGGCGCCGGCGTCCTGAGCGGGGTGATCGATGCGCGCAACTACGTGGTGCTGGTGCCCGAGCAGGGCAGGGCGCTGCTGGTGGTGTCCGAGGACATGCTCGCCCACGCCTACCACGTGCGTTACGAACTGATCGAATTCGCCGTATTCGTGCTCGCCGCGCGCGGCATGCAACTGGTGCCGCTGCACGGCGCCTGCGTCGGCCGCGACGGCCGCGGCGTGCTGCTGCTCGGCGGCAGCGGCGCCGGCAAATCCACCCTGGCCCTGCACAGCCTGCTGCGCGGACTGGAGTTCCTCGCCGAGGACGCCCTGTTCGTTGCCCCGCAATCCCTGCTCGCCACCGGCATCGGCAATTTCCTGCACCTGCGGCCGGAACTGCTGCGCCTGCTCGACCCGCAGACCCGCGCCTGGATCGCCGCGGCGCCGATGATTCGCCGCCGCAGCGGAGCGCTCAAGCACGAGGTGGACATCCGCCACGGCGAGGGACGCCTGGCACCGGCGCCGTTGCGGCTGGTCGCGGCCGTCTTCGTTTCGGCCACCATCGCGGCCGATCCGCAGCGGCTGCTGCAGCCGGTGCCCGACGCCGATATGGCGGCACGCCTGGCTGCGGACCAACCCTACGCCGCGGGCCAGCCGCACTGGCCGCTATTCGCCCGCCAATTGCAGCGGCTGGGCGTGTACGAGCTGCAGCGCGGCGCTCATCCGGAGGCCTCGGTCGATGCGCTGCAGACGCTGCTGGCCTGACGATCCGCGCCGCACGACGAAGGCGGCGATGCGCACCGCTGGCGCGTGCCGATGAGCGCGCGCCCGGATCCGGCCTCGCACTTGCTGCGCGCCTTCATCGCCGTGCTCGGCCGTGCCGAGCGCCTGCGCATCGCCTGGTACGTGCTGCTGTCGCTGCTCGGCGCGCTCGCCGGCGCGCTTGCCGCGGTCGCGCTGGTGCCGCTGGTGCAACCCGGCCATGTGCTGACCCTGGCCGGCCACGCCCTGCCGCTGCCGGAGCGCTTCTTCGCGCAGACCTTGCTGTTCGTCGCCGCCAGCAGCGGCTTCGCCCTGCTGCGTTGGTGGGGCACGCGCCTGGCCGCGGACCTGGCCAGCCGCCACGCGCTGGACCTGCGCCGGCAGGTGCATGCGCGGCTGCTGCAGGCGCCATTGCCGGCGCTGGCCGATGCCAGTTCGGCGGAAATCGCCAACCTGCTCACCTACAACGTCGAGATCGTGGTGCAGGGCTTCAGCGCGCTGCTGCAGTTGCTGGTGGCGGCGATCACCGCGGCGGTGAGCCTGGCCGCCGCGTTCCTCGTCTCGCCGATGTTGGTGCTGGCACTGCCGCCGCTGCTGGCGCTGGGCCTGCTCGCCTTCCGCATCGCCGGCCACGAACAGGCCCGGGTCAGCCGCGAGTACGTCGCCGACATGACCCGGCTGTTCTGGCTCAGCGAGGACTTCCCGCGGCGCCTGCGCCACGTGCGCTCGTTCGCACGCGAGGCGCGCGAGCAGGAAGCCTACGAGGCGATCGCCGGCCGGCTGGCGCATGGCTATGCGCGGCAGCAGGCGCTGGTGGCCTCCGGTCGCTTGGTGCTGGAACTGGCGGCGGTGGCCGCCATCGCCGCGATCATGCTGCTGGCCGGGGTGTGGCATGGCATCGATCGCGGCGCATTGATTACCGTCGGCCTGCTGCTGGGGCGGCTGCTGCCGTACCTGGTCTCGACCCGGCAGAGCGTGCAGCAACTGCGCTCGGCCGCCCCGGCGTTGGAACTGTGGCACCGCTACGTCGCGCTCGGCACGCCATCCCCGGCGTTGCAGCGTACGGGAGCGGCCACGCCCCCTGCAGGGACCGTGGCGACATCGCCGTCGCCGATCCAGATCGAACGTATCGGTCTGGCGCCGCCGCTGGCCGCGGTGGCTTTGACCGACCTGGTGCTGGCACCAGGCACGCTGACCCTGATCAGCGGCGCGTCCGGGGTCGGCAAGAGCAGCCTGATGGACGTATTGGCCGGCATGGTCGCGCCCCCGCAGTTCGCGGCCCACTGCGATGGCCGCGCGCTCGACTTCGCCAGCTATCGGGCCGAACTGCAACCCCTGGCCTACGTCGCCCAGGGCGTGCGGCCCTGGCAGCACACCGTGCGGCAGTGCCTGGCCTGGGCCGCACCGACCGCAAACGAGGCGGCGATGTGGGAGGCCCTGCGCGACGTCGGCCTGGCCGCGCGCCTGCAGGGCGGCACCGGCCTGGACACCGCCGTGCATGGCGCCGGCGCGCGCCTGTCCGGCGGCGAACTGCAGCGGTTGCTACTCGCCCAGGTGCTGCTGCGCCGACCGCGCGTGGCCTTGCTCGATGAAGCCACCAGCGCACTCGACGCCGTCGCCGAACAGCAGGTGCTGAGCATGCTCCGGCGCCGCCTGCCGCAGACGGTGCTGGTGGCGGTTTCGCATCGGCTTGGCCTGTCTGCCATCGCCGACCAGTGCGTGATGGTGCAACGCGCCACGTTCGCTCCGTTGCTGCTGGCGGACCGGGCTTCCTGAGCCAACCGCACTCCGCCGAGATCGCTTTCGTCCACAGCGCCATCCTTCTTTCAGCCCGCTACAACGCTTCATCTCTTCGCAACAGACAACCGCGGGTTTTCCGCCCGCGCAAAAAAACAAAACCCCGCAAGCGGGGTTTTGTTTTCAAGCAAAGGACCTGCGAGCTGCGCTCAACCCTGCGGAAGATCGCACTTCATCTTTCCATCCACGTAGTACGGCTTGGGCACGTCCGGATTCTGGCTGGTCTTCTCGAACACCACCTCGAACGAATTGGGGTCCGGCTTGCCCTTGCGTTCGGTGCAGGCGTCCTGCAACTTCTTCTTGACCGCGGCGATGCCGGCGTCGCGGTTGGCACCGTCGGCGCTGTTGGTGAGATTGGCGACCTCGGCGAAGGCCGGCGAGGCGAGGCCCAGCAGGCTTCCTGCGAACACGAGTGCGTGCAGCTTCTTCATGGCGTCTCCTTGTGTGTGGGTGTCCGTACGCAATTGGAGGCATGCGTCGCCGCGCACGCGGCAATGCCTGGCGCAGCGGGCGCCTTCCAGCGCGGGGCTAGGATAGGGAGCGCTGGTTAAGACTTCGTGGGGATGGCGGCGCAACGGCGTTGCTGCAGCATGCGACAGGTCAACGCAGCGCATGGACGTGGCGCTGTGTCTGCGGGCCGAGCGCATGCTGCGACACGCGCCGGCCCGCCCATGGATGCACACGCCGCAGGACGACTCAGCGACTACTCCGTACGCGGCGCCTCGTAGTTCTGCCCAGGCTGCAGCGTGGTCACGTAGGGGCCGTTCCAGTCGCGGTCGAAGATGCGCGTCAACGTCTCGGCCGGTCCCTTGCCCTTGACGAACACCGAAGCATCCACCGCGGTGTTGAAGTAGCTCCATTCCCAGTTGCCGGTGCCGATGACGCTGCTGCGGTCGTCGGCCACCGCGTACTTGGCATGCTCGACCCGCGCATACGGAATGAAGCCCTGCGGCGCCGGCGGCAGGCGGCTGAACTTCACCGTGATGTTGGGCAGCGCAGCCAGGCTCTTCAGGTACGCCTGCATCGGTTCGCGCAGCGCCCAGTCGGCGACGATGATGTGCACCTGCACGCCACGTGCGGCGGCGTCGCGGATGGCGCCGTCGACCGGCGCCCACCAGCCCTTGGGCCCGAAGCTGCGGATCGCCGAGAGCGTCATCACCTGGATGCGCAGCGCATGCTGGCTGGCGCGGATCATCTCGACCAGCGCCGGCTCCTCGGCGCTGACCCAGACCGGCTGCAGCGCCGGGGGGCTGAACGCGGGGAAGGCGACCAACGGCGCGTCGCTGCGGGCATCCAGCAGCACCGGATCGGTAGCGGTGACCGGCGCGAAGTCCGGCGGCTGCACGCCGCGCGCCTTCGCCTTGGCCAGATCGCCTTCGTCGGCCAGGCGCCAGCTGTAGTCGAAACTGGCGGCGAAGGTCTTGGCGAAGCGCGCATCGTCGATGCGCGCGCCGATCTCGTGGATCTGCTCCAGCGCCCGCCAGTCCCAGTTCTGGCTGCCGACGAACACGCTGGCGTCGTCGACGATCATGTACTTGGCGTGCAGCACGCCGCCGGTCAGCGTGTCGACCGGCAGCACCCGCACGGTGATGCCCGGCACCTTGCACAGCCAGGCGACGCTGTCCGGGTTCTTGGCCAGGAAGGTGTGGTCGACCAGCAGGTGCACCGCCACGCCGGCACGGGCGCGCGCGGCCAGCGCGTCCAGCACTGGGGTCAGTCCTGTGCCGGGCTTCTCGGAGATGTAGAACGCGGCGATGTCGATGCGCTGCCTGGCGCCGTTGATCATCGCCAGCCAGGTCTGCTGGGTGCGCGGCACGTCGGGTTCGCCGTAGACACTGGCCTCGGGCACGCTTTCGACGATCTGGAACTGCGAGGGCTGCGGCCGGGCCTCGGCGCCGGTGGCTGCCGACAGCAGCAGGCAGGCCATGGCGGCGGACAGGAAGCGGCGCGCGGGATGCGCGCTGGCGATGGAAGCGAGAGGCACGTTGGGTGTCCTTGCGGGAGCGTGGGAAGTGGGTGCCGGCGGCGATGCACATGCATGCTACCGGCAGCCGTCGTAGCTTGGCAGCCTGCTTTGCAGCGCACGTGTCAGTGAGATGGATCCGGCGAAGTTGGCGTTCCCGTCCAGGGGCGTCAGCGCATCAGAGTAGCGCGCGCCGCCGATGCGCACGCTGGCGGCGGCCGACCTCCATCGCTTGAAGAGTCACTGCCCTCATTGGGATCAGGGCATCGTCATGCCGCGCCACGCAGCGTTCAGCACGTCCGGCCGTGCGGCGTTCGCAGAAGGAATGCATCGCCATCCAGCGGCACCCGCGACCGCGTCGCGCTACGCGAGAGGGTTCATGCGCGACCGTCGGCGAATGCGGCCTGTGCCTGCGCGAACCACTGCAGCACCTGCTGGCGATGCGGCTCGCCCCAGCAGCGCACGAACTGCTGGGTGTGATGGTCGCTGGGGTCGTTCAGCGCGGCAATGCGTTGCGCGATATAGGCAGGCGCCAGGCGCAGGCCGCAGTCGACCTCGATGCAGTGGCGCCAGGCGGTGTAGCTGACGGGAACGATGGAAGACGACATGGAGGTTCCTTGAAGTTCGGCGCCGTGCATCGCAGGCCCGGCCTGCGAAGCGAGGCGGCGATGGCCGGATGCGAACCGCGGCTGACTGACGGCAACGGCAGGCTTGCACCCACGATCAATAGTTCACTAATGTTATAGTGTAACTCAACCGATGCACTGCATATGCGCCCTGGCATTCCCCTGATCCTGTTGTGTCTCTTCGCCAGTTCGCCGGCCGCCGCAGCGGTTCGCCACCACGGCCCGCACGTGCACGGCCAGGCCAACCTGGAGGTCGCCGTCGATGGCACCGCCGTGGACGTGCAACTCAGCGCGCCCGGCATCGGCATCCTCGACTTCGAACATCCGGCACGCGACGCCGGCGAGCGTCAGCGGCTGCAAGCTGCGGTCGCCACCTTGCGCGCTGCCGGCTGGTTGCAGTTCCCGGTCGCGGCGGCCTGTTCGCTGCGCAGTGCGCAGGTCACCACCGAGGGCTACGACGTGGCGATGGCCGATCCGGACGAGCCCGGCCACAGCCATGCCGAATTCCACGCCCACTACGCCTTCGACTGCGCGCGGCCGGCGCGGCTCGATCACCTTCTGGTGTTGCTGCCGCAGCGTTTCCCGGGGCTGCACACAGCGGTCGTGGACGTCGCCACCGCCGCCGGCCAGGGCCGCGCCGAGGTGGTCGCCGGGCAGGCCCGGGTGACGCTGCCGCAATGAGCCAGCCGCATGTGGTCGAACTGACCGAGGTGCGCTTCGGCTATCCCGGCGCCACTGCGCCGGTACTGGACATCGCGGCGTTCGCGGTCCCGCGCGGGCAGCAGCTGTTGCTGCGAGGCGCAAGCGGATCGGGCAAGAGCACCTTGCTGGCGTTGATCGCCGGCGTGCTGCAGCCCACGACGGGCCGCGTGCGCGTGGCCGGGCAGGATCTTGCGGCCTTGCGCAAGGCCGCGCGCGACCGGTTCCGTGCCGACCACTGCGGCGTGGTGTTCCAGCAATTCAACCTGCTGCCGTTCCTGAGCACCCGCGACAATATCGCGCTGGGCCTGCAGTTCTCCGCGCGCCGCGGCCGACTGGCGCCGGGCACGCAGGCGCTGGACACCGAAATCGAGCGGCTGATGGTCGCGCTGGGCCTGGACGTGGCAGCGCTGTGGTCGCGACCGGCCGCGCGCCTCAGCGTCGGCCAGCAGCAACGCGTGGCTGCGGCGCGTGCGTTGATCGCGCGGCCGCCGCTGCTGCTCGCCGACGAACCCACCTCCGCGCTCGACCCGGTCGCGGCGCAGGCCTTCCTGCAATTGCTGTTCGCCGAGTGCCGGCAGGGCGGCACCAGTTCGATCGTGGTCAGCCACGATCCGTCGATCGCGCCGCTGTTCGACGCCCGGGCCGACCTGGCCACGCTCAACCGCGCCAGCGCCGGAGGTGCGCGATGACGCTGTTGACGCTGGCCCTGGCCAGCCTGCGCAGCCGGCGCCTGGGCGTGGCATTGACGGTCTTGGTGATCACCCTGAGCGTGACGCTGCTGCTGGGCGTGGAGCGCATCCGCACCCAGGCGCACGAAGGCTTCGCCAGTACCGTCTCGGGCACCGACCTGATCGTCGGCGCGCGCTCGGGCCCGGTGAACCTGTTGCTGTACTCGGTGTTCCACATCGGCGACGCTACCAACAACGTCTCGTGGAAGAGCTACCAGGACCTGAGCGCGATGCCCGAGGTGAAGTGGGCGGTGCCGCTGTCGCTGGGCGATTCCTATCGCGGCTACCGCGTGGTTGGCACCAGCACCGGCTTCTTCGCGCACTACCACTACGGCGCCAAGCATCCCCTCGCGTTTGCGCAGGGCAGGGCGTTCGACGACCTCTACGATGCGGTGATCGGCGCCGACGTCGCCGCCGCGCTCGGCCGCCACCTCGGCGACGAGATCGTGCTGACTCACGGCACCGGTCGGATCAGCCTGGCCAACCATGCCGACAAACCGTTCCGGATCGTCGGGATCCTGCGCCGCACCGGCACGCCGGTGGATTCCAGCGTGCTGGTGTCGCTGCAGGCGATCGAGGCGATCCATATCGACTGGCATTCCGGCGTGCGGCTGCCGGGCCAGCACGTCAGCGCCGCGCAGGCGCGGGCGATGGACCTGACCCCGGACACCATCACCGCCTTCATGCTCGGCCTGAAGACCCGCATCGCCACCTTCTCGGTGCAGCGGCGCATCAACGAGTACCCGGAGGAAGCGATGCTGGCGATCATGCCCGGCGTCACCCTGCAACAGCTATGGGGCACGCTGGGCACGGCCGAAGGCGCCTTGCGGATGATCGCCTCGCTGGTGGTGCTGCTCGGCCTGGTGTCGATGGTCGCGCTGCTGGTGGCGACGCTGCAGGAGCGCCGGCGCGAGATGGCGATCCTGCGCGCGGTCGGCGCACGGCCGCGCGACATCGCCTGGTTGCTGCTGTTCGAGGCCGGCCTGGTCACCGTGGTGTCGTGCGCACTGGCGCTGCTGGCGCTGACCGCGGCCAGCTGGCTGGCGCGCGGCTGGGTGCTCGATCATTTCGGCCTGGCGATCAACCGCATCGCACCCAGCGCGGCGGAATGGGGCTGGCTCGGCTGCGTGCTGCTGGCCGGCGTGCTCGCCGGCATCGTGCCGGCCCTGCTGGCCTATCGCCGCACCCTGGCCGATGGCCTCTCGCCGGACTTGTGAACATGACGCGCTGGATCCTTTCCTTGCTGGCGCTCGCGATGCTGTGCGGCTGCGGCCGGCAGCAGCAACCCGCCGCTCCGAGAAAAGCGCAGAAAACAGCGGCGGCGCAGCCGGCACCGGCCAACGACGCGGCGATCAACCCGCCACTGGGCGAGCCCGATGCCGATGGCTATCGCGAGCTGGACTGGAGCGCGATGCTGCCGCCGGCCGAACTGAAGGCGCTGGAAAACAGCGAAGAACCAGCGGTCGACCACACCGGCAAGCGTGCGATGCCGCAGACCGGTACCTACAACACCGTGGCTGCCGTGCTGGCGCGCAAGGTACGCCTGCCGGGCTACGTGGTGCCGCTGGACAGCGACGATGCCGGCCGCGTGCGCGAGTTCCTGTTCGTGCCGTACTACGGTGCCTGCATCCACGTGCCACCGCCGCCGCCGAACCAGATCGTGCATGTGCGCCTGGACACTCCGATCGACCCGCCCGACATGTACAGCCCGTTCTACCTGAGCGGCCAACTGCGCGCGGAAACCCTGCACGGCGAACTCGCCGGCACCGCCTACACAATGGAGCAGGCGCACCTGCATCCTTATGAAAAAAGCTGATCGCCATTTCCTGCTGGCCGCGGTGCTGTGCCTGCTGGCGGGCTGCCACGGTGATGGCGGGAAGCAGCCGGACGCCACGCCGACACCATCACCGGCAGCGACGCACGCGACCGCAGCAGCCGACGCCGTCCCGGGCACAGTGGAACGCTGGGAACAACTGGCGCCGGCCAACGACATCTACCAGCGCCCGCCGCCGCGGATCGGCACGGCCTGGCGCGGCGACGCCGCGGTGATGGACCAGGCGGCGCCGGTCGACGATGGCCCGTCCGTGGTCAACGGCATGCCGATCGACCACTCTGGCACCCAGCGCGCCGCCCAGTTCGGTTCGTCGCAAGTGGTGAAGGGCCTGGAAGGCAAACGTTTCGCCCTGGACGGCTACGTGGTGCCGCTGGAAAGCGACGACCAGGGCAAGGTCAGCGAACTGCTGTTCGTGCCGTTCTATGGCGCCTGCATCCACGTGCCGCCACCGCCACCGAACCAGATCCTGCACGTGGTGCTGCGCACCCCGATCGACGTACCGGAGCTGTGGGACCCGTTCCATCTGCAGGGGCGGCTGCATCTGGCCGACTTCAAGGCCGATATCGCCAATGCCACCTACGAGGCGGAAGACGCCACGATCACGCCGGTGCAGGGCTGAGGGCGCGGGGCGATGCGCCTGAAGTCGCCGATGCTTTTGGCGATCACGATCGCTACCTGTGGCGTCGTCGTTGCCGGTGGCGTGCTGTTGGCATTGCGCGCACTCGGGCACGTGGCGCCGACACCGCGTGCTGCTGCGACCACGGCGATCCACCCGCCAACTGTGCCCGCATTTCATGTCGCGCCATTGTCCGAAGATGCAGCCGACAAGCGCATCACCACACTGCTGCACAGCGATCCCGCATTCGCGCGCGACGCCACATTCCTGATCGCGGCCAGCGTCCGCGAACGCTGCGCACCGGCTCATTCTGGTGAACTGGCGAAGATGGCCAACCGCGCCCGCCTGCCGTTGCTGGTCGCAACGTCCGAGGTGACGGCACGCGAACCCGACCTGGACCAGCCGATCTACCAGGCGATCCAGCGCATCGCCGCCGCCGCACCGTGCGGCCGCGCGCTCGACCTGACGGCGACCGGCCTGCCGCTGCAAGTGGACCCGGAACGGTATGCGGCAACGTTCCCCGACAGCTACTACCAACCGACGCTGGACATCGTGCCGCACGAGTACGCCGGCCAACCGTTGGGCGCCCGCGCGGCGCAGGAATGCCAGTCGATCGCCTACGCGGTGCTGCCGCTGGGCCGGGATGGCTGGCAGTGCAAGGCGCTCTGGTCCGGCATGCGCCCGCGGATCGTCAAGGCCTGCGAGCAGGCCCGCAGCGAAGCCGGACAGGGGGCAGGTGAGGCGATTCCGCCGGAAGTCGCGAACCGGCTGACGCCGGTGGTGGCGGGGTTGCTGGAGAAGTTGCCGGAATCCTGTCGCTGAGCGTGGTTGCTTCTGTACTGCGAATGTCAACGGCTGCAAACAGCAGGAGCAGGGCAGGACAGCAGTTCGCGCAGCAACTGATCAGGCACGCTTCCCACGCCGCGTTGTTGATTTGGCGGTCACCTGGGATGGCCCATCAAACCCCTGCAACCGCACCTGGATGAACTCCAGCAACGCCCGGACCCGCGCAGTGACCGAGTGACGGTGACTGTAGGCACCAAGCAATTGCAGCGGGGCAGGGCGTAGATCCAGCGGCACTTCCTGCAACCTGCCTGCGGCAAGATCTTCCTGGCACGGGTAGGCCGCAACGATCGCAAAGCCGAGACCCTGGCGCGCGCCGGCCACCGCGAGTTCCCCGCTGTTGACGCGATAGCGGCTGCGCACGGGCACCTTCACGATCTCGCCCGCAGGATCGAGAAACTGCCAGGGCTGCCCCTTCAGTGCGCTCACGGTGGTGATGCACGGCAGGGACTTGAGTTCGCGCACATGGCGCGGCATTCCGGTTTGGGCCAGGAGCACGGGGGACGCGACCACGATGCTGGGCAAGGTCGCCAGTTCGCGGGTGATGAACGCGCTGTCGTCCTGACGCCCCCGGTGGAAGACGATGGAGAGATCCATGTCCTCGCGCAACACCTCCAGGCCGGTCAGGCGCGTGTCGCATTCCAACTCGATGCCCGGATGGAGACTGCAGAATTCCGCGAGGATCGGCGCGAGCAGCCTGGGCGCTTCGTTGGGCATGCACATCCTGAGGGGCCCCTTCAATTCGCGCTGGACTACGCCAAGCTCCTCCTCCGTGGCCAGCAAGGCGTCGAGGACCGGCTTGGCGCGCGCATACACCAGCTTTCCGGCTTCCGTCATGCGCAGATGGCGCGTGCTGCGTTCCAGCAAGCGCACGCCCAGCCTGCGCTCCAGCGCCGCGACGTGACGGCTGACGTTGGACGACGGCAACGCCAGCAGGCGCCCAGCCCCGGAAAAGCTCTGCGCGTCGACGACGGCCACATAGACGCGGACTGCATTGAGGTCGAGGTCGCTGCGCACCATTATCCCAACTGGGGTATGAAACCCCACCATTTTCGCATGCTAGTTGGCGGAATTGGCGAGGTCCAAGATGCACTCCCGTCCAACGGCTGCCCTTCAGGGGCACGCCTGGACCAATTGAATCGGGATGCATCGGCATGGAAATCGGAATACTGGGGGGCGGCATCGCAGGCTTGAGCGCGGCCCTCGCGTTGCACAAGCAGGGGCACACCGTCCGCGGCTATGAACGCCGGAACGGGCCGGCCACCATGGGCGCTGGCGTGACGCTTTGGCCCAACGCGGGCTTTGTGCTGCAAGAACTCGGATTGTTGGAGGATGTCGGGGCGGTGGGCGGTCGGCCAGTGTCGGTACACCGCAAAGACGCATCGGGTAACGCGCTGGGAGGCCTGGACATCACACTGCTGGACCAACTCATGGGCTACCCGACCCACACGATCCTGCGCCGCGACCTGCAGGCGGTACTGCTCGACCACGTGGAACGCGCTGGTATCCAGGTGGAGTTCGGGCATCGAGCCATCGCGATCGACCTGGATGCCGGCGGCAAGGCCGTGGCGCGGTTCGAGAACGGGAAGAGCATCTGTCCGGATCTGCTCATTGGCGCGGATGGCCGCATGGGCTCGGTGGCGCGCAAGTTCGTTGCAGGCGACAACACGCCCATCTACCAAGGGTTCGTGAACTGGATCGGCGTTGCCCAGGGAAGTGGCCCGTTGCTGAGCGACATGGCGATTCATGACTACTGGGGGGCTGGCGACCGTTTCGGCTGCGTCCCGATCCGGACGGATCTGGTGTACTGGGCCGCCGCGCAGGCGCGGCCATTGCCCGAGGCGACGCCAGCGGCGGAGATGCGCAAGGAACTGATGGATCTGTTTGCAAGATGGCCGGAGCCGGTCGCCCGCCTCATCGAAGCCACGCCGGCGCAGGCCATCCAACTGATTGCTGTGCACGACGTGGATCCGCTGCACACATGGAGCCGAGCGAACGTGCTGCTCGTCGGCGATGCGGCGCACGCGCCACTGCCGACCTCGGGCCAGGGCGCATGTCAGGCGTTGGAAGACGCCTGGCATCTGGCGCGGTGCCTCGAAGCGGCAGACGGCGCGCTGGATCAAGCATTGCCGCGCTTTGCCGCAATCCGTGGACCCAAGACCACCAAGCTGGCAGAGCAGGGCAGACTGTTCGCGCGCGGCCTGTTCGCTCAAGACCCCGAAACCTGCCGTCTCCGCAATGAGCGCGCCAGGGCGTCCGATCCATTGCGTGATGCGCAGGCCATGGCGGCGGGATGGTCGCAGGGGTTGCCGATGGCCGACTGCATTGACGGGACGCCGGCGAGCGGCGCTGGCAGTCTGTATCGCCTATGACAGACGATCTTCATCGAGCGTCGCATGGCATTCTGGCCGCCCGAGCCCGCTATCAGCAGTCTGTCGCCTCTCGCAGGCTCGGTGTCCCACGTGTTCGCCCGCTTTTAGTGGGAGAGAAAGTGCGGGCTAAGCCCGAATGCATGTCAACGAGGGCGCCCAGTCTTCAGCTGCCCCGCAGCTCTGAGGAGCCCAAGCGCCCACTCGACGCGGTCTGATGCAGTGTCGACCAGGTTGCTGGGGTGTTCTCCCAGCAGCGCCCGAAGTTGATGCGGAGCGAACACCAGGTCGACGAAGTAGCTCGCCAACGACGAGGGGTCGGCAGGTTGATCGGGACCATCGAGAATCGCCATGCGGACGCGCTGCAGCCCGCCCTCCCAGCCGATCCGGTTGACCTCAGCGGCAAGCGCCGGCGCTCGGATGGAGGTGCCGACGACCAAGCGCATCATGGCCACTGTCTCGGGCTGCAAGGCATGCGCGAGTATTCCTTGACCTGCGAGCCGTAGCCGCCCCTCCAGATCCATGGGGATGCTGGCAGTGGCGGGCACGGGCTGCGTCTCGACATCACGACGAATCACCGCCTCGAAGATGGCGTCCTTATTGGCATAGCGGGCATAGAGGCTCGCCTTTCCCGCACCCGCCAATCGCGCAATGTCTTCACACGAGGTGTCCTCGAAGCCGCGCTCCAGGAAGAGCCGCAAGGCCGCGTCGAGTAGGCGCCGATCGACATCGCCCGCCTTTTCAAGCGGCGGCCTCCCGCCTTTGGATTTCTGCTTCGTAGCCTTCATCGGCGAAAAGTTACACGCCACTTGCGTTTTCAACAACTGAACGATAACGTTCAGTTTTTCGCTGCGTGCGCTCTCTGGCCAGCACGATGCATGGCAGCCGATGTGACAGGACGCTTGTTCTGTCGCAGTCCCCCATCCGCCGCTTTCGGCGCAAAAAATTCAAGCGAGAACAATGTGTCGAACACCGGTTTGAATTCGCAGGTTGTCGTCGCCGGCGCCACCGGCGATCTTGGGTGCCGAATTGCCTTCGCCCTGAAAGAGCGGGGCGCCGCGGTAGTCGCACTCGTGCGGGATGGAGCAGGACCGGACCGCGTTGCGGTGTTGGAACGAGGTGGCATCCAGATTCGGCGTGTCGAACTGGATGACGACGAAAGGCTCCGCGACGCGATCAAAGGCGCCATCTGTGTTGTTTCCGCGCTCAACGGGCTGGAAGGCGTCGTGCTGGGCCAACAAGGAAAGCTATTGCAGGCTGCGGTTTCCGCAGGCGTCCCTCGCTTCATCCCGTCTGATTTCTCGCTGGACTACACAAAGACGCACCCAGGCGACAATCGAAACCTGGATCTGCGCCGTCGCTTCAGAGAGCACTTGGATGCCGCGCCAATTGCCGCCACATCTGTTCTCTGTGGCGGCTTTCTGGAACTCCTTGAAGGCAGTGCACGCCTCGTTGTTCCGGGCCGCCGCGTGATGCATTTTGGCGACGCAGGCCAGAAGCTCGATTTCACTGCCAAGGATGATGTCGCCAGCTACACCGCTGCCGCTGCGCTGGATCCCGATTCGCCGCGCGAGCTGCGGATTGCAGGCGACACCATTTCGCCACGCGACATCGCACAGCTGCTCACCCAGCTGACCGGCGAACGGTATCGGACACTCAGGCCGGGCGGACTCAAGACGCTGTCTGCGATCATCGGCATCGTTAAGGCGCTGACACCAACCAGCGATGCTCCATTCCCGCCGTGGCAGGGCATGCAGTATCTGCGCGACATGATGAGTGGGCGTGGCAAGTTGACCCAACTGGATAACGACCGCTACGGCGCGCGATCTTGGCAGACCGCTCGCCAGACCCTGGCCAGAACGTATGCATCGGGAGCCTGAAATGACGGACGCCATTGCACCATTGCAGATCCACGTCGCGCAGTCAGAGCTGGACGACCTCCAGCAACGTCTCAGGCAAACCCGCTGGCCCAGTGCGGAAACGGTAAGCGACCAGAGCCAGGGCCCACAACTCGAGCGCATGCGGCGTCTGGTCGACCGGTGGCAGACTGGCTACGACTGGCGCGTGACAGAGACGCTTCTGAATGACTGGAACAGCAGTCGCACCACCATTGACGGACTGGATATCCATTTCCTTCATGTGCGCTCCCCGGAACCGGACGCGCTTCCATTGCTGTTGACGCATGGATGGCCGGGATCCATTCTTGAGTTTCGTGAGGTCATCGGCGCACTGAGTGACCCGGTAGCCAATGGCGGCAAGGCGTCGGACGCCTTTCATTTGGTGATCCCGTCGTTGCCCGGCTTTGGTTTCTCCGGGAAACCCGTCGCCCGCGGATGGGGAGTAGAGCGAACGGCGATGGCATGGATCCAGTTGATGTGCCGGCTGGGCCACGGCGAGCGTTGGGGGGCTCAGGGTGGAGATTGGGGCAGTGCGATCACGACAGCACTTGGATTCATGCAGCCACCAGGCTTGGTCGGCATCCATCTGAACATGGTGATGTTCGACCCGAGCGCAGAGGAGATCGCCAACGCCACACCTGCTGAGCAGAGGATGCTCGACGACGCCAAGCGCTACCACACGGAATTTTCCGGCTACATGCGGCTTCAGAGCACCCGGCCGCAATCGGTGAGTTTCGGCCTGGCTGATTCTCCGGCGGGCTTGGCTGCGTGGATCTATGCGCTCTTCCAGGACGTCTCCCAAAGCGACGGCGAACCTGAGAAAGTGTTCGACTTGGACCAGCTCATCGACGACATCATGATGTACTGGCTCCCCAACGCAGGCCCGAGCTCCGCGCGTTTCTATTGGGAAGCCGCGCATGAAGCTGGGACGGCGATGCCTGCGCACGCCATGCGGACGCCGACGGGCATCAGCGTGTTTCCAGGAGAACAGGTGCGCATTTCCCGGCGATGGGCAAAGGCACGCTTTGAGGATCTACGTTTCTTTGGAGAAGCGGATAGAGGCGGGCATTTCGCTGCGATGGAAAATCCATCCGCATTCACTGAGCACGTGCGAGAGACCTTTCGGTCGCTTCGGTGATGGTTGGCGAATGATCTGGGCACGATCTCGCGGTCAAAGCTTCCGCTCGTAGAGCAACTTGACTCCAGTCGTCGTATCCACGCTATAGAGTCGCGAGATGCTGCCAGTACCATCCGTATAGGTATTGGTTTCGGTTTGCGGTTGGTGAAGCGCATTGGAGATGGTGAAGGTGAACTTCGATGCCTCGTCGAGCTTCCACTGCGCGAACAGATCCAGCGTTCGCACAGGACGCGAACTCATATCCCAGCGATCTGTCACTCGGCTGCGATTGCCACCTTGGTAGCTGAAATCAAGACCCAGCGACAAGGCGGTGCTAGGACGCCAGGTCGCTCCGAGGGTGCCGCTGAGCGGGATCTGTGTGGCAAGTCGGTTTCGCGGTCCTGGAATACTGTCGACTTGCGACCAATTCCGCGTCAAGTTCCCCTGCAGATCCACGTCCGCTCTTGCATTTTGCCACACATCCTTCAAGGCGAATTTTGTTTCGAGCGTAAGACCATGCGCCTGCGCACGCCCGGAATTCACCGGGCTGACGATCCAGATGCCATCGCGCTCGAGCAACAGGTCGGTGGTGACATCGTCGATCGAGCGCGCGTAGGCGCTGAGGCTCGTCATGCCGCCATCGCCAAAGTAGTGTTCGTATGCCACATCCAATCCCCAGGCGATCTCCGGACGCAAATCCGGGTTGCCTTCTTGGTCAGGATTGGTGGGGCCGTTCGCATTGTTGACGGTGTATCGACGCGGGACCAGGCGTGTGGGTGCAGGTGCGCTGAAGGTGCGCGCAATCCCGATGCGGAACTGATCCTGCTCGTCGGCCCACGGCTTCCATAGCAACTGGCCAATTGGACTGAACACGCTTGATCGGTTGCCGACCGAGTCGATGGTGCGGCCGGACACTGCGGTATCGAAACCCTCCCAGCGCACCCCGACGTAGACCTGCAGCGTGGGTGTCGCTTGCCACTCGTCCTGACCGTACAGCGCGATTCGGCTCACATCGGCGGTGTAGTCTTCGTCGACGATGCCCAGCAGCGTACCCTGCGCCGAACGGTCCTGTTGCAGTCGATGTTCCTGTCGCCGGGTGAACGCTCCATCCCAGCCGAACGCCAAGCCATGATCCTCGCCGATATGCGTGAGGTACTTCCCCACACTGGTGACGCTGCTATCCACCGCATCGGACACGATGAACCTGTCTAGTGCGAGGACATCACTTGGTGCATAGCCGAGAAACGAAAAATCCGTATCGCGCTTGAGATAGGTTGCTCCTAGCTTGACACTCAAGGAATCGCTATCGTTTACATTGTGCATCCAGTCGATGTCGGAACGGCCGGACCAAGTGCGTGAGCGATTGATCCACAGATTGTAGGGATAGTCGGATGGGCCGCCAAGAATCGTGGTTTCCCTGCGGTTGCGCTGCCACTGCTCATCGTCGTGCTGCAGCAGCGACTGCCAGGACAGCGTGTCGCCATTGTCGAATGTCCAATTCAGGCGCGGCGCCAGACTCACCGTATCCAGTTGGTCCTCGTAGCGTTCGCGCGTATCGCGCAACGCGACCTCCGTTGCGGATGCGTCGAGTTCGCGATCGATGATGCGGCCGCCAACACGATCGCTGGTGCGGCTTCCGCTGGCGGTGAGTGACCAGGCGAAATCCTCGGTTTTGTCGGAGAGCAGAAGGCTCAGCGACGGTGTCCATCCAGAACCGTTGCGGCCGGCAGAAAGTTTCAGAACGCGCTGGGTAGAACGGGTGTTCTTACGCAGCACGATGTTGATGGTGCCGACGATCGAACGGGTGCTGTACTCGGCCACCGGCGTAGGAAGGATCTCGATGCGCTCGATCAGTTCCGGGGCGATCGAATCGATTGAGAAATCGGAAGCAACGGGAGTGCCGTCCACCAATATCTGGATGTAGCCCGAGCCAAGACCGCGCATGCGGATCCCGTCGGTTGGAGACACCGTGATGCCGGGAAGACGACGCATCACGCTGCTCAGACTGTCATCGTTGTGCTTCAGGATCTCGGTTCGGTCGATCACGATCCGGTTTGTGGCTTCCGTACGACGCTGTTCGACCGTGGTGGTTCCGGTCACCTTGACCGCTTCGAGTTCCGTCGGCGTGTCCGTGGTCTGGATGGGGGCCGGCGCTGTGCTCTGGGCGAATGCGAAGCCAGGGGTGATCAATGTCAGGGACAGGGCATGGCGACAGAGACGGAGCGGACGGCGCGGCCAGGCTCGAGGCTTCTTCATTGCGGAGGCATTCTGGGGCAGCGAAGGCGAGGGACCCGTCTGCACAAGCGCCGACAGGAGTGGATCAGTGTCGATGGAGCGAAACAGTGGTGATGCGCCGAACTCGCTTGGCGCCCGATCGCCCACGGCCAGCAAGGGGTGATCCGCTTCGTCAGCATGCACATTCGACATCCTTGTCCTCATTGTCGCGCCTCTTTGCGGCGTGCTGCACAGATGCTAGCACGTGTCTACAAAAGCAGACGCGGGCGCTGCTATGCTCGATCGGGAGCTGTCGAGGCGCATTCGCACGCCGGAATGCATGCCAGTTCGTGCATTCATGCCGATGTCTTTTGAATGTCTTACAAGCGAAACGGCTCCGATTGGAATGGCCCAGGACTGGGCGCATGCGCAAAGCTGTGTCAAAGACGATGGAATCGTGAAGGTCGGTGAAATGGAGTCGCTCTTTTCATGCGGTTTTTGTAGCCTGGGCATGCGTCGCGCGGAAGTAGTCGCAGGTGCGCCCGACGAAGTTGACGCCTTTTCCCAAGGTAGTCGTCGGGGGCATTCAGATGTCGTCCCTTGAGTGCCGCGGCGCGATTGGTGCTGCGCGTACCGCAGCCACAGAGCACTGGATCTGCCGCGAGCCGCTGTCGCTCGAATTAGGGGGCGTGCTTCCCTCTTTTACCCTGGCATATCGCACCTGGGGGGAGCTTTCCGAAGCCGCGGACAATGCGGTGATCGTGTGCCACGCATTGACCGGTTCCGCAGACGCCGACGATTGGTGGAACGATCTCTTCGGCCCGGGACGAACGCTGGATCCTGAGCGCGACTTCATCGTATGCAGCAATGTGCTCGGAGGCTGCTATGGCAGTACCGGGCCGGCGTCTCCGGGCCCGGATGGAGTTCCCTATGGTCGTCGCTTCCCAGCGCTGACCATCCGCGATCAGGTGATCGCACAGATGCGACTTGCCGATGCGCTGGGGATTCGTAGCATCGCATTGGTCGTTGGTGGATCGATGGGGGGACTTCAGGTCTTCGAGTGGGCGTTGCTCGACCCTGAGCGAGTACGCTCCATCGCGGCGATCGCCGCCAGCGCGAGTCATTCGGCCTGGTGCATCTCGTGGAGTGAGACGCAGCGGCTGGCATTGCGCGCCGACCCGCGGTTTCGCAATGGCGACTATGCTCCTGATGCGCCTCCGGTCGCCGGGCTCGGTGCAGCGCGTGCCATTGCGATGACCACATACCGGTCGCCGACCACGTTGTCACAGCGTTATGGCCGCACCGACGGCGCGACGGTGTTCGGCGAGCGTGCGCTGGCGCCTGACGAATTTGCCGTGCGTTCGTGGCTGCGTCACCATGCGGAAAATTTCTGTGAACGTTTCGATGCAAATTGCTATCTGGGCCTGATAGACGCCATGGATCGGCACGACATCGGTCGCGGGCGCGGCGGTGTCGACGCGGCGCTGCGCCGCATTGTGCAGCCGACCATGATCGTTGCCGTTTCCAGCGACGCTCTTTATGTGACGTCCGACCAGCTTGCCATTTGCGAGCACCTCAGCGATGTGCGCTTCGTGGAAATCACCTCCGACCATGGACACGATGGCTTCCTCATCGACGCTGCGCAAATCGATCCTTACCTGGTGAGCTTTCGCGGCCGGCATGGCCGCATGGTGCAGTCGATGCCAGAGCAGGCAACGGGTATTGTGTGAACATCGAGGCGCTCCCCACTGTAGCTCCGCATCCGTCCGCCTCGCTTCGCGCGATCGACATGGTGCTTGTCGGGGCCCGGGGGCAGGTCGGCAGCGCGTTTCGCGCTCAACTCGCGCGACAGGAGCTCGTGCTGCGCCAGGAAGGCATTTACCTGCGCCTGCTGGCGGCGTTCGATCGCCGGGGCTTCGCCTTCGATGCGGCGGGCCTGGTTCCGCAAGGGGTGGTCGAACAGATGCGGCCGCGCGAAAAGGGCGATCGTGATCGTCTGCTCGACCTTCTGTGTGCGACGCGCGTGAACAGGGCAATCGTGATCGACTGTACTGCCAGCGACGACATTGCGGATCTTTACGCAGGGCTTCTCGGGAGTGGTGTTGGTGTGGTCGCCGCCAACAAACGCGCCAATTCCCGTGATCTGGCGACCTACCAGCATCTGCAACGACTCGCGCGAGACTATCGTGCCCCATATCGGTACGAGACGACCGTCGGTGCAGCGATCCCGCTGCTCGGGCCATTGCGCGACCTGCGGCTGCGCGGAGAACGCGTGCGCTCGATTCATGGCGTACTGTCCGGCTCGCTGAGCTATATCCTGCATCGAATGCATGAAGGAAGTTCGTTCTCCTGCGCGGTGCGAGAAGCGCGCGAACTGGGCTATACCGAACCCAATCCACTCGAAGACTTGTGTGCTGTGGATCTGGTGCGAAAGGTACTTGTATTGGCTCGCGAGGCGGGCTTCATGCTGGAGTATGATGCCGTGTCGGTCGAGCCGTTGAGCGCCTTGCATGATGTTCCTCCCGACGCCCTCTTCAACGCCTTGGCTGAAGAGGACGCCCTTTGGGGGAGACGGATCGCGGTGGCGCGTGCGCGAGGCGAGCGCTATGTCGTGATCGCGCAAATCGACGGGGACGGCGGGCGCATCGCGTGCCGCCCCATTCCGGAGAACGATGCCTTCGCGCAACTGGCGCCTGGCCAGAACCTCGTCAACATTCGTACCGACTTGCAGGATCGCGTGCCGCTCAGTGTCAGCGGTGCCGGTGCGGGCGTGGAAATCACCGCAGCCGGCGTGCTCAGCGATGTCATCGCTGCCGCACGCGGAATGCCCTGAGCATGGCCTGGTTCCCCGAGATCGTGGCCTTGCGGGCTCGGACTGAGCCGCAGCGGTTGGCCTATCGCTTCCAACACGGCCGCCTAGAGCCTCAGACACTGACATTTGCCGAACTCTGGCACTTGTCCAGCACCCTAGCCCAGCAGATGGTGCAGCATGGTTGGCGGGGAACGCGCGCCTTGTTGGTATGCCGTCAGGAACGCAGCTTCGTGATCGCGTTCTATGCCTGCCTGCTCTCAGGCGTCGTCGCGGTGCCGACGGCGGTGCCACGCAGACAGGCGTTACACGAGCGCCTGGGGTTGCTCGCTCACGATGCGCAGGTGGGGGCCATCCTGAGCGACTTCGACGAGATGCTACAAAGTGGCTTTCGGAGCGAGGCTGGCGATCTGCCGATGTTGGACGTCCGCGCAGTGGTTGCCGACCTTGCCTGCGGCTTCGTTCTTCCTCCGTTCGATGCATCGGATCCGGCCTTCTTGCAGTATACCTCCGGCTCAACGGGGGACCCGAAAGGCGTTGTCGTCAGTCATGCAAACCTGATCGACAACAGCGAATGCATCCGTAGATCGATGGACATTTCCGCGGACTCTTCAGTCCTCATCGGTCTGCCATTGTTCCACGACATGGGCTTGGTTGGCGGCGTGTTGCAGTCCATGTATGCCGGCTGCACGACCACGTTCCTTCCACCTGCAGAGTTGGTGCAGTATCCGGAACGTTGGCTGCAGCTGATCTCCAGGCTGAGGATCACCACCAGCGGCGGGCCGAACTACATGTATGCGCTGGCGGCTGAGCACATTCCAGACCTGGTGCTCGAGGACTTGGACCTATCTTGCTGGAAAGTCGCTTTCTGCGGTGCCGAGCCGATCCGTGCATCGACGATGGAACGTTTTTGCAGCCGCTTTGCGCCCGCGGGCTTTCGGCCGGGCGCGTTCTACCCTTGCTACGGCATGGCGGAAGCGACCCTTTTCATTGCTGGCGGCCAGGTCGGCGAGCAACCCCGCAGCGTGCGCCGTGACGCTGCGGATGTGGTGTGTTGCGGCCAGCCCGCGGATGGAACCCAGGTGTGCATCGTCAACGTCGACACCTGCCGTCCCGTCGCCGACGGCGAGATCGGTGAAATATGGGTGTCCGGCCCCAGCGTGGCGCTCGGTTATTGGGGACGTGAGGCATTGACGGCATCGATCTTCCAGGCATCGTTGGCAGGAGACAGCTCTGGCGCCTGGCTACGCACAGGCGACCTGGGCTGGTTGCAGGCCGGGTCGCTCTATGTGTCTGGACGCCTCAAGGATCTGATCATTCTGAACGGGCGCAAGTACGTTCCACAGGACATCGAGTCGGCGATTGAAGAGAGCGTTCCTGCGATACGTCGCGGTGCTGTCGCTGCCTTTGCCGTGGCGGACGATGGCGGCGAGAGGGCGGTGATCGTGGCCGAGCTTGAGCGCGAATGGTGGCGAAAGGCCGATGCGTGGCCGCACTTCGTCAACGCGGCACGTGCGGCAATCCGGAATGCGCAGGGGCCACATGTCGAAGACATCGTCTTCATTCGTCCCGGGGCTTTGCCGCGTACCTCCAGCGGCAAGCTACGGCGCTCCCAGTGCCGCAGCGACTATCTTTCCGGCCGTTTACACGCGTTGCCCGCGGACGCGCCTGCATGAACACCCGGTGCTTCCGGCGGTTTGGGATCGGCATAGAACCGGTCGGGCAATGTCTGCACCTTTCCTTTTGCCATCGGAGTGATGGATGAGCCCGCGCGAACGGCAATTGATCGATCTCCTTCAGACATTTCTTGGAGAGAGTGCGGCAACGGTCGACCCTCAAAGCCGATTCGACGCTCTCGGGCTGGACTCGCTCTCGAGCCTGCGTTTCGCGCGAAAGGCGGAGGAGTCGCTGGGAATCGAGGTGGATCTCGAATGGTTCTACGATCATCCGACTGTCCAAGAACTGGCACGGCATCTGGATATGCTCGCCGATGCGCCCATCGCCACGGCTGGCCGCGATTCCGGGCTTTAAGGGGGCGACCATGAAAGCGTCACCCTTGTTTCCGCTGTCACTGTCTCAGCGCAGTCGATGGTTCATGTATCGACTCTCCCCATCGGAGCAGGGGCGTTACAACACCGTATTTGCGGCCCGCATAGAAGGGGAGGCGCTGGTAGCACAACTTTCCGATGCGTTCGAGATCCTCGCACGTCGCCACCCGATGCTGCGCGCCCGCTTCGTCGAGCGAGACGGGGAGCCGATGCAGTATGTCGATTCCATTGCCCAGATTCCGCTCACCTCGGTCGATGCCGACGGTTTGGAGGGCGAGGCGCTGCGGGCGCGCGTGGAACGCGACGCTACTCAGGCGTTCGATCTGTCACGGTCGCCGCCCATTCGAGCGCATCTTTATCGCATTGAACCTCGGCGATGCGTGCTGCTTCTGTCGCTGGATCATATGGCCAGCGATGGCTGGTCGTATTGGCGTCTGCTCGGCGAGTTGGGAAGGCTGTTATCGGGCATGGAGCTGGCGCCCCTCGCAGGTCTCAACTACAAAGACCATGTTTTGCATCAGACAGCCTGGCTGGGATCTTCGGCCGCGCAACGCCAGCTTGCTTACTGGACGCGCACGCTGGAAGGCGATCTGCCCTTGCTCGACCTGTCTTTCGCCAGACGCGACAACGCGGGTGCACCTGACTACAGATCTGTCCGCGCAGACCTGACCCCGTCTCAGGTTTCGCGACTCCGCGCATTCTGCGTGCGAAATGCCGTCACTCCGTTCGTTTTTCTGCTGACGGCCTATCAAATCGCGCTACATCGCTTCAACGGCCAGGCGGACATCGTTGTCGGCTGTCCCATGCCCGCACGCGGTGATGGCCAGTGGGACGACGTCATCGGCGACTTCGTTAACGTAGTGCCGATGCGCGCCCATTTGTCTGCCGATGCCGACATCATGTCGGTGTTGCGCGATGGACGGCGTACCGCGCTTCACGCCATCTCGCACCAGGACTATCCGTTTCCGGAGCTTGTACGGACCTTGCGGCTCTCGCGAACAGACTGTCATCCGGTGTTCCAGACGATGTTCGTCTTCCAGAAGGCGCGAGGGGACGATGAACTGCATGCACTTTGGCATTCCGAGCAATCCAAGGTTCCGCGGATAAGATGGGGGGAGTTGGAACTGTCTCCGTTCGAAACCCGGCAGCATGTCGGCGTACCAGGCATTGACCTGAGCCTGCAGTCGATCGAAGTCGGTGACGTGATTCGCTGCGACATCGGCTTCGATGGGGGGAGGCTTGATGGGAATGCAGTTGCACGCTTTGCAGGCGCTTTCCGAATGCTGGTCGACAGCATGCTGCAGGCGCCGCCGGACGCCGGGGTCGATACGCTGCCGTTGCTGCATGACCTCGAGCGCCGCACCGTCATCGAGACGTTCAACGCGACGTCCACGCCCTGGAGGCCTGGACTGTTGCACGCGCGCTTCGAAGCGCAGGCGGCGGCGTCGCCGGACGCCGTGGCACTGGAATACGCCCAGGAACGATTGACCTACGCCCAACTCAATGCCCGCGCCAATCGGGTAGCCCGGCGCCTGCGGGCCGAGGGCGTAGGTCCCGACGCACTGGTGGCGATTTGCGTACCGCGCAGCATCGAGATGGTGGTGGGTCTGCTCGCCGTGCTCAAGGCCGGCGGCGCCTACGTCCCGCTGGATCCGACCTATCCGCATGAGCGCCTGGTCTATGTGCTGGAGGACAGCGCACCCTTGCTGCTGCTGACCGTCCATTCCCTTCACAGCCTCCTGCCGGTTACGCCGGTTCCCATGCTGTGGCTGGACGACGCGGCCGAATGGGCCGAGTTGCCGAGCCAGGACCCGCTACCCCAAGAACTGGCACCAGAGCACCTCGCGTACGTGATCTACACGTCCGGATCGACCGGACGGCCCAAGGGCGTCATGGTCACGCATGCCAATGCAGATCAGTTCTTGGACTGGACAGTGCACGCGTTTGATCCAGAGCTTCTTTCTTCAAGCGTATTCTCCACGTCGATATGTTTCGACCTGTCGATTTTCGAGTTGTTTGCCCCTATTGCGGTCGGCGGGCGCGTCCTGCTGGTTGACGATCTTCTTTCGGCGCAGCTGGTCCTGCCACGTGCCACGTTGATCAATACAGTCCCCTCTGCGATTGCCGCAGTTCTGGACAGTGGACCGCTCCCTCCGACCATTCGTCAGGTCAATCTGGCGGGCGAACCGCTGAAGGAATCGCTGGTCAAGCGCTTGTTCGATCAATCGAACATCTCGGCGGTGGCCAACCTATACGGACCCTCGGAAACGACGACATATTCCACCTGGGTCAGGATGACACGGGAGACCGGATTCGCGCCGCACATCGGTCGGCCGATCGCAAATACCCGGGTCTATATTCTCGACCGCCATCAGCAGCCCGTGCCGATCGGCGTGGCAGGCGAGTTGCTGATCGGCGGGGCTGGTGTATCGCGGGGCTATCTCGGGCGTCCCGATCTGACGGCAGAACGGTTCTTGCCGGATCCTTTCGTCGCAGGCGCTCGCATGTATCGCACCGGCGACCTGGGACGCTGGCGTCAGGACGGCACGATCGAGTATCTCGGACGCAATGACTTTCAAGTCAAGATTCGTGGGTTCCGCATCGAACTGGGCGAGATCGAAGCACAGCTGTCGGCCTGCGACGGCGTCCGCGAAGCCGTTGCCATAGCTCGGGAGGATGTTCCGCAACACACCCGCCTGGTAGGGTACGTCTCGGCATTACCCGGCGCCAATCTATCTGCTGTGGCGCTACGCGAAGCCGTGGCGAAGCGGTTGCCCGAATACATGGTGCCCTCGGCATTGGTGGTGTTGCCTGCGTTGCCGTTGACACCCAATGGAAAAGTGAACCGCGCTGCATTGCCCGCGCCGGGCCACGCAGCGATGACCACTCGCGCGTATGTGGCACCGCAAGGCGAAATCGAGCGGACGCTGGCGCAGGTATGGTCCGAATTACTTGGTGTGGATGCAGTCGGGCGCAAAGATCACTTCTTTGAGTTGGGCGGGCATTCGTTGGCGGCGGCACGTCTTGCCTCACGGGTGCGCGCCCTGATCGGCGTGGAATTGCCGCTGCGCACGGTATTCATGCACCCGCTGCTGTGCGATCTGGCCTCGGCTTTGGCGCATCTGCGCGCAGCTGGCGAAACGCAGTCGCCGATCCGCCAGGCGCGTCGCAGCGACGCGGCGTTGCCATTGTCCTGGTCACAGGAGAGGCTGTGGTTCCTCGACCGTCTGGACCCAGCGGCCAGCCTGGCTTATCACATGCCGGCCGCGCTGCGCCTGCAGGGACGGCTCGACCTGCAAGCGTTACAAAGCGCACTCGACGACCTCGCGGCAAGGCACGAGGTGTTGCGTACCTGCTTTGTCCAGGGCGACGACGGCACGCCGCGACAGCATATCCTTCCGCGCGATACCGGTGTTTTGCTTCCCTGTCATGACCTGAGCAACACGGTCACCAGCGCACAAGCCGAGCAGGTGGCGCGCCTGGCGGCAGAGGAAGCGGTTCGCCCGTTCGATCTGTCGCGCGACATGCCGATCCGCGGGCGCCTGCTGATGCTGTCTCCGCAGGAGCATGTCCTGCTGTTGACGCAGCACCATATCGCCTCCGATGCCTGGTCGGTAGGCGTGCTGATCCGTGAAGTCGGTGCACTGTATGCGGCACACAGCATGGGGCGAGGCGATCCGCTCCCGCCGCTGCCGATCCAATACGCGGACTACGCGCTATGGCAACGGGGCGCGGAGCACGACGCACCGCTGCAAAAGCAGCTTCGCTACTGGCTCGAGCAGCTCACCGGCGCCCCCGCGTTGCTGGAGCTGCCAACCGACCGCCCGCGTCCTGCTGCACGGACGCACGGCGGTGCGGATCTACAGGTCGCGCTTCCGGCCAGCTTGACGGCGCGGCTCAATGCGTTCGCGCGGCAACAGGGCGTTACCCCATTCATGGCGCTACTGACCGGATGGTCCGTGCTGCTGTCGCGTTTGTCAGGACAGGACGAGGTCGTGATCGGAACACCGGTCGCCAACCGGCAGCGTTCCGAGTTCGAGCCGCTGATCGGGTTTTTCGTCAACACACTCGCATTGCGGGTTCGCTTGGCATCGGCAACCGTCGACTCGCTTCTCGCACAGGTGCGCGCCGACACGCTGTCCGCGTATGCGCACCAGGACGTACCGTTCGAGCGCGTCGTGGAAGCGTTGCAGCCGGTACGGAGCCTAGGGCACAGTCCCGTATTCCAAGCCATGCTCGCCCTGGACAATACGCCTGCCTCGGGCAGCCTGGAGCTGAACGGCTTGCAGGTTTCCCTGATACCGCAGGCGGCCACGAAAGCCCACTTCGATCTGTCGCTATCGCTGCGCGAGACAGGAGGCGTGTTCTGCGGGCAGTTGAACTACGCAACGGACTTGTTCGACGCGCCAACAATGCACCGTTGGTGGGTAAGCTTCGAGTGCGTTCTCGCGGCCATGATCGACGCGCCATCGGCGCCGGTGCAGTCGCTGCCGTTGCTGCATGAGCTCGAGCGCCGCACCGTCATCGAGACGTTCAACGCGACGTCCACGCCCTGGAGGCCTGGACTGTTGCACGCGCGCTTCGAAGCGCAGGCGGCGGCGTCGCCGGACGCCGTGGCACTGGAGTACGCCCAGGAACGATTGACCTACGCCCAACTCAATGCCCGCGCCAATCGGGTAGCCCGGCGCCTGCGGGCCGAGGGCGTAGGTCCCGACGCACTGGTGGCGATTTGCGTACCGCGCAGCATCGAGATGGTGGTGGGTCTGCTCGCCGTGCTCAAGGCCGGCGGCGCCTACGTCCCGCTGGACCCAGCCTATCCGCATGAGCGCCTGGTCTATGTACTGGAGGACAGCGCACCCTTGCTGCTGCTGACCGTCCATTCCCTTCACAGCCTCCTGCCGGTTACGCCGGTTCCCGTGCTATGGCTGGACGACGCGGCCGAATGGGCCGAGTTGCCGAGCCAGGACCCGCTACCCCAAGAACTGGCACCAGAGCACCTCGCGTACGTGATCTACACGTCCGGATCGACCGGACGGCCCAAGGGTGTCATGGTCACGCATGCCAATGTCTCCAGCATGATCCATATGCACGTGGGTACGTGTGCGCTGGGCGCGAACGATCGAGCGCTGCAGTTCTCCACCTTCGCCTTTGATGCGTCGGTGGAGGAAATCTTTGGCCCGCTCAGCGTGGGCGCGACGCTGGTTCTGCTTCCTCCCGACATGATGTCCTATGCGGATGCGCGTTTTTCGGAGTACTTGCACCAGCAGCGAATCACCTTTGCGAGTCTCCCGACGGTTTTCTGGAATCACTGGGCTGGCAATCCGGACTTCGCTGGATCCCTGCAGGGCGCCGACCTGAAATTTGTGTTCATCGGCGGCGAAAAGCAGGACCGACAATCGCTCGACGCCTGGCTGTCGGGCATTCGGGGAAGCGACATCCGGCTCCTGGATGCCTACGGCCCGACCGAAGCGACGGTGTACGTGAGTGCCAATGAATACGGACCGGATTTTGAGGGGACGCAGACACTTGGACGACCATTGGCCAACAGTCGCATCTATATCGTCGATCGGCACGACCAACCTGCGCCGATCGGGGTACGCGGCGAACTGCTGATTGGCGGCGCACAGGTGGCGCGCGGCTATCTCGGCCGCCCCGACCTGACAGCCGAGCGCTTCGTTGCGGATCCATTCGTGCCAGGCGGCAGGGTTTACCGGACCGGCGACCTGGGACGTTGGCGTGCGGATGGCACAATCGAATACCTCGGGCGCAATGACTTTCAAGTCAAAATCCGCGGGTTTCGTATCGAGCTCGGCGAAATCGAGGCGCAGTTGTCTGCCTGCACCGGCGTGCGTGAAGCGGTCGTCGTCGTTCGCGAGGACATGCCGGGCCATCGCCGCCTCGTCGGCTACCTCTCGGCACAACCGGGAGCCGAACTCTCCGCGGCGACGATCCGCGAGACGGTGGCCAAGCGCCTCGCCGACTACATGGTGCCTTCGGCCCTCGTGGTGATGCCGGCGCTGCCGTTGACCCCCAGCGGGAAGCTGGACCGGGGTGCATTGCCGGTACCAGGCCACGAGTCCATGGCGACACGCGCGTATGCCGCGCCAAGCAGCGTGTCCGAACAGTCCCTCGCGCATATCTGGTCGGCGCTGCTGGGGATCGAGCAGGTCGGCCGTGAAGATCACTTCTTCGAGCTTGGCGGTACCTCGCTGCTGCTCGTGCGTCTCGGGTTCCAGATCAAGGAGACGTTCGGCGTCGAGCTTCGGGTCGCGCAAATATACGAAGCATCGACGCTCAAGGACATGGCCGCGCTTCTGGATGCCGCGACCGCACGCGCACGCGAGCGCACACAGGCGAAGACCGTGACGCTTGATCTCTGATGACATCCATCGTGCCAACTTCCCGGAATCATTGATGCAACAGGCCACTCACTATTACATGCGCGAAGACGCCTACTTCGAACCGTTGGTGTTCAAGTGGTACGCCTGGCCATATCTCATTCCACCGATAACCGCGGCGATGAACCTGACGGGGCGGGGGCTGCGTCTGATGAAGTCGTTTCTCGCCAATCACCAGTTGCACATTGCAGCCAGCCGCGATCCGACGCTGGTTGGCGGAGACTTCGTCAACTGCCGTGAAGAGCAGCTCGAAGACGTGCGCGCGCTGGTGAAGCGCATCGAGGTCGAGCACGCCGACTATCTCGAGGTGCGCAAGGCGCTTGCCGAAGTTCAGCAGCTATTGGAGCCGATGAAAGGGATGACGCTGGAGCCGCTCTATGCCAGTCTTCCTGATGTATTGCGCGGCTATGTCGAACTGGTCTACGACCAGAATCATTGCGCCTCGATTCGCTTGATCGAAGGGCTTCTGTACGAAGGCGACCTGTACAAGCCGCAGGAGCAGAGCCTGGCACTTGGCGTACTCGATCGCCAGCAGGAACGTCCCTTCGTGCTGAGTTCGCCTCGGCTCGCGGATGCCGATCACCTGCACCTGCACATTCCATTCGCGGATCAATTCGTCGATGCGCTGTTCGCGACGCGAGAGCGTCCCATACGAGGCGACATGCTGCAGGCGCTGTTCGCGGAGAAGGAGCTCTCCGGCGGACTTTCGCCCGATGCGCTGTTCACCACGGAGCCGCCCTCGATCCGCTGGACGCCCCTGACCGAGCAGTTGCGGATCAGCTATCTGGGTCATGCAGGCCTTATGTTGGAGACGGCCAAGACCACGGTCCTGGTCGATCCGGTCATCGCAACCCGCAGTGCACGCCACGGAAGCGACGTCATCAGCTTCAGTGAGCTCCCGGAGCGGATCGATTATGTATGCCTCACCCATAGCCACATGGATCATGTCTGTCTCGAAACGCTGCTGCAGCTGCGCTACAAGATCGGCAGGATCCTGGTTCCAAAGAACAACGGCGGCAGCCTGTTCGACCCCTCGTTGAAGCTCATGCTCGGAAAGCTGGGGTTCGACGTGTGGGAGATGGAGGACATGGAAAGGCTGGACTGCGTTGATGGCACGATCCGTGCCCTCCCGTTCCTCGGCGAACACGCCGACCTAAACATCCGCTCCAAGACCGCTTGGCTGTTTGAGTTTGCGGGGAAGAGAATCTTTTCCGGCGCCGACTCGTCCAGCCTGGACGATCGCCTCTATCAGCGTATCGCAGGCTTGATCGGGAAAGTGAACCTCCTGTTCATCGGCATGGAATGCGTCGGAGCGCCGATGAGCTGGCTCTATGGCTCGTTGTTCACCAAGCCGATTCCTCGCCAGATCAACGAGTCGCGCCGTTTCAATGGCTCCGACTGCGCATCGGTGGAGCGCATGATCGAGATCTTTCGTCCAGACGCAACCTATGTGTACGCGCTCGGAATGGAGCCCTGGTTCAAGTACTTCATGGGGGTCGATTACGACGACGATGCGCGACAGATTCAGGAGTCCGATCGACTACTCGCCATCTGTACGCAACGTGGACAGTCGACTGAACGCCTTTTTGCGAAGCGCGTCTGGAACTTCTAGCCCTAATCGCTTCACGTGGTTGATACGCGAAGTCGCTCCGTAGAACCGCATACCGAGGTTGTCATGCTGCTTTTCGAACTTGTCCAATTCATCGAAGAAAACAACATCGGCATTTCGGTCGCGGACGGCCGTCTGCGTATAAGCGGCAACGAGGCGCTTTTGACCGAGCCCGTGGTCGCTGCGCTGAAGGCCCACAAGAGCAGCTTGATCGCGCGCTATGCGGGTGCACTGCCAGCGCTGCCAGCGTCGCTTCCGTCGGGCGAGCCGGCGCCGTTGTCGTTCGCACAGCGAAGGCTCTATTTCCTCTATCAACTCGACCAACAGGCGACGCACTTCAATCTCCCGATCGAGTTGGAACTGCGCGGGCACATGAAGGAACCCGAGTTCGTTAAGGCGCTCGAATCGACCGTCGCACGCCATCGCATCTATCGGACCACTTACGAGATCGAGGCGGGCCTGCCCGTGCAACGCTTTCGTGATGATCTGGTCTTCAAGATGGAGCTCGTCGAGGCCGACGGCCCAGATGGCCACGATGTTCCACTGGTGCTGGCGGCGCGTGAGCGCATCGCCTGTCGGCCGTTCGATCTGGCGAGCGAATTGCCTGTTCGGGGTTGCCTGCTGCGACACGCGCCGGACAACCACACGCTCTTGTTCTGCTTTCATCATATTGCAACGGACGAATGGTCGATCCGCAACTTCGTTTCGGAATTCGCGAAGACATATCGTGACCTGCTCGCCAAACACCCTTTGCCCGAGCCACAGGATGCCATGTCCTACCTCGACTATGCCGCCTGGCAGACAAAGCGCTTCGAGGCAGGAATTTACGATGTCTCGCGCTCCTACTGGCGCCATGCGCTGGAAGGCGCTAAGAGCGTACTGGAGTTGCCGCTGGACGCGGCGAGGCCGCCCGTGCAGGGATTTGCGGGAGGTCTTAGATCCAGAACCCTGCCGGCGTCCGCTCCGGACCGTATCGCACGTTTCGCGCGCGAACACCGGATCAGCGACTACGCATTCCTGCTTGGCGCCTACTGCCTGTTGCTGCACCGCCTCAGCGGCGATCGGGACCTGGTCGTCGGCACGGATGTATATGGCCGCGATCAGCCCGGCTTGCAGGACATGGCCGGGTTCTTCGTGAACCAGCTTGCCCAGCGATGCAGGATTCAGGATGCCATTGATGTCGGCTCCTTCCTGCATGACATGCACGCGTCCGTGTTGGCGGCCTTCAATCATCAGGACATGCCATTCGACCAGATCGTGGACGATCTCGGCGTGGAGCGCGATGCCGCCTTTCCGCCGATATTCCAGGTCAAGTTCCTTTACGAACGCGAAGCGCCTACGCTCCCGGCCCTGGATGGGCTTGAGGTGCACCAGAGAACGCAAAACGAAGTGCGTTCTCAATACGACCTCACCCTGAAAATCTCAGGTGACAAAATCGAGGCGTTCTACAATCGCGATCTGTTCCATGCGGAGACAATCGATAGTTGGCTGGATCTCTATCTAGAACTGATCGAGGCCTGCCTGGAGGATGCGTCAGCGCCCATCCATGGCTTGCTGGATGCGCCGTTGGCGCGCCGGCTTGCGCCGCTCGTGCACGGCGACGTCGTACCGGTGGACGGATCGCATGTTTTCACGCGCTTTGACACGCACCTGGAACGCGCTCCCGACGCCATCGCGGTGAGCTCACCCGACAGCCGTCTGAGCTATAGGCAGTTCGCGTCCCTTGCCGACCGTATTGCCGCCCGCCTGGCACGAATGGGGGTTCGCCCGGGCGACAAAGTCGGCGTCTTTCTGGAGCGCTCACCGGAGCTGGCGGTAGCGGTATTTGCGGTGATGCGCATGGGAGGCGTATTCGTCCCGCTCGATCCCAGCTATCCCAGCGAGCATACCGATCACACGCTGCAGGATAGCGGCGTTGGCGTGGTCGTGACCTCCGAGGCGATGCAGGAGTTGCTTCCCGAGCACTACGGCTTCGTGCTGCACGTCGATGCGCTGAGCGAGGACGATCCGCCCCCATATCGATGGCCGCGGATCGACGACCATGCACCGGCGTACCTGCTTTATACATCCGGCTCGACGGGCCAGCCCAAAGGTGCGCTGATCGATCATCGGGCGTTCGCCAATCTGTGCGACTGGTACATCAGGTTCGCCGAACTCGACGCCAATTGCCGCGTGCTCCTGATGATCCCCATTGGCTTCGACGCATCCATCAAGAATGTGTTCGTTCCGCTGATGACAGGCGGTACGCTCGTACTGGCACGACCCGACCGGTTCGATCCTGCCGACCAACTTTTGCAGATCGCCTCGGAAGGGGTGACGCTGATCAATTGCGCGCCCAGCGCTGCCTATGCATTGCTGCGCGAAGACCAAGCGCGAGGATTCGCCTCGCTACGCAGTCTGCGCATGCTGGCGATGGGAGGCGAAGCACTGGACCGCGGTCAGCTGCTCCCATGGCTGGCCAGTACGGCTTGCACTGCCAATGTCGCGAACATCTATGGTCCGACCGAATGCACCGACATCTCGGTCGCCTACCGTGGCGATCGGTTCGCCTGGCTGCAGCGCGACAGTGTGGTGATCGGACGTCCCATTCAGAACGTTCGGGCGTGGATCGTCGATGCCGAGCTCAGGCCGGTGCCTCAGGGCGTTGCCGGCGAACTGGTCATTGCCGGATTCGGTGTGGGCATCGGGTACCATGAGCGTGCGGCGTTGACGGAGTCTAGTTTCGTCGCGTTGCCTGGTCTCGAACGGCGTGTCTACCGTACCGGTGATTATTGCCGATTGGACCGCGATGGAAACATCGTCTATCTCGGTCGACGCGACGGCCAGATCAAGATCCGAGGCAAGCGCGTGGAGGTCGGGGAGATCATGCATCAGCTCGGCGCGCTACTGCCTTCACGCGCCGTCAGCATCCAGCGACTTGCCAGCGACGGATCGGAGCTGCTGCTCGCCTTCATCGACGGTGGCCCTGCGCCGATCTCATCGGATCAGATCAAGACGGCACTGTTGCGGCAACTTCCGCGTCACATGGTTCCCGCGCAGTTCGTCTTTGTCGACACGCTGCCTCTCACCACCAATGGCAAGGTATGCAGTCGCTCCCTCATCGCCTTGTTCGAAGCACAGCGGCATCGGTGCGAGGGGACGCCGATCGAACTCGATCCGGTCGAGCGGACGATCGCATCGGTGTGGGAGCGACTGTTGCACATCGATGTTCGTCAGCGCGACGATGATTTCTTCAGCCTGGGGGGTGACTCCATTCTTTCGATCCAGGCTGTCGCAGAGTTGCGGGAGCAAGGAATCAACCTGACGGTCGCGGACCTTTTCCGCTATCCGACCCTGCGCGATCTCGCTGCCTTCGCGTCGGAATCGTCGAGCTTACCGCCAGATGCGGAGGTCGCTAGGCACACCCTTGCGTTTTCGCTGCTTTCTGGCCAGGATCGCGAAAGGCTTCCTCCCGGCCTCGAAGACGCCTATCCGGCCACGCCCTTGCAATTAGGCATGTTGTTCCACAGTCTTCTTGATGAACGCGGTGCCGCTTACCACGATGTGTTCTCCTTCCGCCTGCAGTTCGACTACGACGAGGCGGCGCTTCGACGCGCGATCGAAAAAGTCGTGTCCGAGCAGCCGGTATTGCGCACGGGCTTCGACCTCGCCACCTTCTCCATTCCGTTGCAGCTTGTCCACCGCGATGTCGTTGCGCACATCCAAAGCGAGGACATCAGTACGCTCGACGATGCAGCGCAAAATGCGTTCGTTCACGACCGTGTCGCAGCACTCAAACGTCAGAAGTTGCCGCTCGAAGGCCCCAGCTTGATTCGATTCACGCTGCTGCGCCTGGGCGAGGATCGTCTGCAGTGCATCATCGACGCGCACCACGCCATCCTTGATGGATGGAGTATGGCGACGCTCGAGCGGCAGATACTCGAGTATTACCGGCATGATCTTCAAGGCACGGCTCTCGCGGATGTCTTCGATACAGGCGGCCTTCGCTATGCCGACTACGTAGCCACTGTAGCTGCGGACGCTTCGATTGACGAATCCATCAAATTCTGGGATGCATTTTGCCAAGCCCTGCCTCCATTGCGGCGTACCGCGCCGGTCGCTCGCATCGCCGGGCCGTTCGCCCAGCGCCAGCGATCGATCGACGGCGCTTTGGCGCTCCGTGTGCAGATTCTCTCGGAACGCACGGGCGTCCCCATCAGGATCTTGATGCTGATGGCGCATGGTCAGGTACTCCGGTCGCTGGTAGGGCAGCCGGACATACTGACCGGGAACACGGACAACGGTCGCCTGGAGGCACGTGGTAGCCAGAACATGATCGGCCTGTTCCTCAACGTGCTGCCCACGCATTTGCCTGGTGGCCTCAGCTGGCACGGTCAGGCAGCGCATTTGCGCCAGATCGAATCGCACGTCAAACCGCATCGTCGCTATGCGCTCGCTAGCATTCTGCAACGTAATCCAGGTTTGACGGTCGATGCCAACTTCACCTACACGAACTTCCATGTCGTTTCCAAGTTCGTGAAAAGCGATTGGTTGCAGGTAGAGCTTGGCGAGCAGTTCGAGGAGGTGAATTTCGAATTCGCCACGCATGTTGGCGGAGACGTCTCCGACGGTTTCCAGGTCGTATTCAGTTCACGACTTGGCCTTTCGGATGCCTATGCGGAACGGCTCTTTGCTGTTTTTACAGGCGCGCTCGATGCAATGACTGTAGATTTCGACGCCGCGATTCCAATGCCGCTCCAGGTAAGCTTGCCTGTGCTCCCGTTCGGGGGAACATCGGCCGTACATCTGCTGCGTCGAAAAGCATCCATCGATCCATCTCTGTTGCATGATTCGGCGGAACGTACAGTTGCCGCCGCGGTCACCGAATCAAGCGCCCTGCAAGCGCTCAATGGGCGAGGAGCACTGGATCTCATCTCACTGGAGACTGGCAGCGGCGCAAACGGCGCCGACATGATCCGCTCGGTCTCTATGTTGGCCGAAGAACGCAGGGCGGTATTCGCGGCCGGGGTCGGCGTGCAAGACGGCTGGCATATGCTGTGCGTGGCAACCTGCGCTTTTCCCGCTGATTCGGCACAGACGGCCATTTCGGACTTCATCGCCAATTGCGTGGTGTTCGATGACGCGGCCGCACAGTGGGAGGTGGCCGCGGGTGAGGGCCTGCGCTGGGTCCCGTTCGATGATGCGAATGCAGCCTTCGGCTTCTGGGCAACGCAGTTGCGCGATGTCTCGCCAAGGCTTGCGTTGCCGCTCGATCGTCCAGGGTCTGCTGCGGTTCCAACGGTGCGGCAAACGCTGCATTCCATCGACGTGGAGGCGGTGGAGGCGTTCGCGCGGTGTCGTGCCGTCGATCCGGACGTCGTCTGGATTTCCGCATTCAGTGCCTTGCTCGCCCGGCTGAGTGGAGACTCGGCGTTCGCGATCGGATGGACCGCATCGAATAGCGATGGTCAGCCCACGGCGGGCGCGCTGCCGATTCTTCTGGAGCCTGCGACGACCACCGAGGCGTTGCTCGGGTCGGTCGCACGGGGGAGGGGCCTGGCTGCCACGCACGCATTGCCTTCGCTCGAGGACTTCGGCGCATGGCTGCAGCGGCACGGCACGCAGGCGGCATTCGATGCCATCGTCGTCAGAGACGCGAACCTGCCGCTGCCACAGTGCACTATTGCGCTGTGCCTGCACAACGCGACGCCGAATGTGGTCCAGATGGCGTTCAACCCAGCGCTGATTGCGCCTGACACCATTGCACGCTGGTCCGAGCAAATGGGAATGCTGCTGCGGGGCATGCTGGCCGATCCGGCAGCGGAGCTCGATGCGCTCCCTGTGCTGCCGCCGGCACAACGCGAGCAAGTTCTGGAGTCCTTCAATGCAACTCGGGTCGACTATCCGCAAGGCGATCGTTTAGTTCATGAACTTTTCGAAATGCAGGTTTCGCGTAATGCTAGTGCCGTCGCGTTGGAGTGCGACGGCAACACGCTCGATTACGCGCAACTCAATCGCCTGGCGAATCGCGTCGCGCACGCGCTCATTGCGCAGGGCGTGGGCCCGGACGTCCGCGTCGCGATCTGCGCGGAACGTGGATTCGACTTGGTGGTGGGTCTACTCGGGATTCTCAAGGCGGGCGGTGCATATGTGCCGCTGGATCCCGGGTACCCGGTGGGTCGTCTCGATTACATGCTCGAAGATAGCGCTCCACGGCTGTTGCTGAGTGTGCGCATGTTTGCATCCACCTTGCCGAAGACAGCAGTACCGATCCTGTGGTTGGACGACGCCAGCGCCTTCGAAAGCATGCCGGAGCACGATCCAGAACCAAGGACGCTTGGCCTGACCGCGTCGCATCTCGCCTACGTCATCTATACCTCGGGTTCGACCGGCCGCCCCAAGGGGGCAATGAACCAGCACGATGCTGTTGTCAATCGCCTGTTGTGGGCGCAATCGCAGTTCGCGCTGTGCGCGGACGATCGCATTTTGCAGAAGACCCCGGCTGGATTCGATGTCTCGGTCTGGGAGTTCTTCCTGCCGCTGCTTGCTGGCGCACGTCTGGTGCTGGCGCGCCCTGAGGGTCACAAGGATCCTGCCTACCTTGCCGACCTGATCGAATCCTCAGGGATAACGATGGCGCATTTCGTGCCCTCGATGCTGCGTGCGTTTACCGCAGCGGTGGGAGCAGGACGCTGCCGCGGCTTGCGGCAGGTATTGTGCAGCGGCGAAGTACTGCCTGCAGCGCTGCAGAACCACATGCTGGCGCGCTGGCCCGATACGACGTTGTACAACCTGTATGGTCCGACCGAGGCGGCTGTGGACGTAACATGCTGGCGCTGCGAGCCTTCGGATGACGTGCCGATCGGCCGTCCGATCGCCAATACGCGGATCTACGTGGTGGATCGCCATTATGCGCCGGTGCCGGTTGGTGTGGTCGGAGAATTGCTGATCGGCGGCGTGCAGGTGGGACGCGGCTACCTGGGGCGCCCGGACCTGACGTCCGAGCGCTTCTTTGAAGATCCTTTCCTGCGAGGCGGGCGCGTGTATCGTACCGGCGACCTTGCGCGTTGGCGCCACGACGGCGTCCTGGAGTATCTCGGTCGCAACGACTTTCAGGTCAAGGTGCGCGGCTTCCGGATCGAGTTGGGAGAGATTGAAGCGCAACTGTCTGCATGCGACGGCGTCCGCGAAGCGATCGTGATCGCACGCGACGACGCGGCGGGCGCACCGCGTTTGGTGGCCTATGTGGTGGCAGACCCGCACAGGGAAGACACGCTCTCGGCGAGTGCTCTACGTGAATGGCTGTCGAGTCGACTGGCGGACCATATGCTGCCATCGGCATTCGTGCTGTTGCCCGCACTGCCGGTCACGCCGAATGGGAAGCTGGATCGAGCCGCATTGCCGGTTCCTGATCACGCAGCTCTTGCTTCGCGGGCGTACGCCAGTCCGGAGGGCCACATGGAACGTGCGCTGGCCGGCATATGGTCGGAGCTGCTGGGAATCGAGCGAGTCGGTCGCGAAGATCACTTCTTCGAACTGGGTGGGCACTCCCTCATCGCTGTACAAGTGGTTGCGCGGGTACGGGCGACACTCGCCGTTGAAGTTCCGCTTCGCGTCGTGTTTCTGAGACCGGTGCTACGCGAGCTGGCTTCTGCATTGGAAGAGATCGGATCGACGAAGCAACGCCTCGAAATCGAGCGAGCTGACCGCGAGGCGTCATTGCCTCTATCCTGGGCACAACAGCGGCTGTGGTTCCTTGATCGTCTGGACCCCGCGGCAAGCCTCGCGTACCACATTCCAGCGGCATTTCGACTGACCGGGTACCTGCATCGCCAGGCGTTGGGCCGTGCGCTGGACCGCATCGTCGCTAGGCACGAAGTGTTGAGGACCCGTTTCGAACTCACTGGACGCCTTCCCACGCAGCAAATCAATGCAGAGACGACGGGTTTCCGCCTTATCGACGAAGACCTTAGCGGGTTGCCGGCCGAAGCGCGCGCATCCGCATTGCAGCGCTTTGGCGTGCAGGAAGCCGAACAGCGTTTCGATCTTTCGTGCGGGCCACTTATTCGTGGTCGCCTGCTGAAAATCTCGGCAGAAGAGCATGTGCTTCTTGTGACCCAGCACCATATCGTTTCGGATGGCTGGTCGATCGGGATACTGAGCCGAGAGCTGATGACACTGTATAACGCATTCGCAGCGGGTAAGGATGACCCGTTGCCGCCACTTCCGATTCAGTACGTCGACTACGCAGTTTGGCAGCGCCACCATCTAGCGGACCAACTCACGGTTGATGCGGCGTATTGGCGGGAGCAGCTCGCCGACGCGCCTACGTTGCTTGAGTTGCCCACGGACCGGCCGCGTCCAGCGGTGCAGACGTATGCCGGGTCAAGCGTGGCAATACGGATACCACCTTCTGTCACTTCGGGCTTGCGCGAGATCGCGCAACGCAATGGCGCGACGCTGTTCATGACATTGCTTGCCGCCTGGTCGGTACTGTTGACCCGGCTTAGCGGCCAGGACGAGGTAGTGATCGGATCACCCGTGGCCAACAGGGAGCGCGAAGAGATCGAGCCGCTGGTCGGATTCTTTGTGAACACTCTCGCGTTGCGTGTGCGGATGGACGATGCAACGGACATCAATTCGCTGTTGACGCATGTCAGGTCGGTGGCTCTGGACGCTTACGCGCACCAGGCACTGCCTTTAGACCAAGTCGTCGAGGCAGTACAGCCAGTGCGCAACCTTTCGCACAATGCCATCTTTCAGAGTCTGATCTCACTGGATACGACGCATCGGACATCGTTGCAGTTGGATGGCTTGACGCTTGAGGAATTGACGCCTGCGCAGACCAGTGCTGACTTCGATCTTTCGCTTTCGCTCATCGAGGAAGAGGGTGGGCTCAGTGGCCGGATAGAGTATGCAACCGATCTTTTCGATCGATCGACCATCCAGCGTTGGACTGGATATTTTTCAAGAATCCTGGATGCATTCGTTTCCGACGCAAGTGCGTCTGTCGCCTCGATTCCATTATTGCCTCAGGACGAACGAAATCTGCTCCTTCGTACGTTCAATGCAACAGCCCGTAACTGGGATACAGCAACACTTGTGCACGCAGAGTTCGAAATGCACGCACTGCGGACGCCGGCACGAACAGCCATCCTCTTCGAGGATCGCGTCGTTGATTACGCTCACTTGAACGCGATGGCCAATCGCATCGCACATTCGCTGCTGTCTGCCGGCGTGGTGCCGGATACGCGTGTCGCACTCTGTTTCGAGCGAAGCCCGGAGATGATCGCGGCAATGTTGGGCGTGTTGAAGGCGGGAGGCGCCTACGTGCCTCTGGATCCCGCCTACCCGCAAGAACGCCTGGCCACTGTACTTTCGGATTGCTCACCCAAAGTTGTGCTGACGACATCGACCGTGTTGCAGGATCAACCATGGTTGGCTGCATCCGCGGCACAGGTGATTCTCGCCGATGCCGCGCAGATGAGTACCTGGCCGGATACGAATCCGGTCGTGCCGTCGCTGTTGCCATCGCATCTGGCTTACTTGATCTACACATCGGGCTCGACCGGGCGGCCGAAGGGCGTGATGGTCGAGCATAGGCAAGTGTCCAACCTTATACGCGCTCAATGCGAGATCTGTAGTTTGCAGCAGGAAGATCGTATCCTGCAATTCGCGACCTATGCATTCGATTCATCCGTCGAGGAAATCTTCCCGGCGCTCTCGATCGGCGCAACATTGGTCTTGCGTCCGGCATCGCTGGTCGCGCCGGATCAGGCCTTTGTGGCGCTTCTCGACCGCCACGCGCCGGATCTGCTGAATCTTCCTACCGCGTTCTGGCAGCAGTGGTGTCAAGAGGTGGTCGAGGGCAGGCTGGTTCCTCAGCGCTGGCCTCGCATGGCGAACGTCGGTGGCGAAAAGATGGAACGCCGGCATCTCGCGGCCTGGCTGTCGTCTGCTGCGGGCTCGCACTGCGACATCCTTAACACGTACGGACCCACGGAAACGACGGTCAACGCGACCTCGATGCATTTCCTGGCTGGATCGCTTCCGCCCGACTGTGATGTGCCGATCGGGCGACCGATTCCGAATGCATCCGCCTACGTACTCGACTCCCACGGACAGCCCGTTCCGATCGGCGTCGCGGGCGAGTTGCACATTGGCGGGGAAGGCGTGACCCGGGGCTACTTCGGGGCTGAACCTCTGACGAGCGAGAAGTTCGTTCCCGACCCCTTTTCCCCAGAAGGCGGGCGAATGTATCGCACCGGCGACCTGTGTAGATGGCGGCTTGACGGCACGCTCGAGTACATCGGGCGCAATGACTTCCAGGTCAAGATTCGCGGCTTCCGGATCGAGTTGGGGGAGATCGAATCCAAGCTACAGGCGTGCGAGGGAGTTCGCGACGCCATCGTGGTCGCACGGGATACGCCGGCGGGCAAGCGCCTGATCGCTTATGTCGTCGCCCGCGAAGGCGCAGAACTGACGGCGCAGGGCTTGCGCGACCAGCTATCCAGACAGTTGGCCGACGTCATGCTGCCGTCGGCTTTTGTCGCGCTGGCCGCATTGCCGATGACGCCGAATGGAAAGCTGGATCGCAAGGCGTTGCCGCTACCCGACGATGCCGCATTGGTCGCGCATGCCTATGAAGCGCCCGACGGCGAAGCGGAACAAGCACTGGCGCAGATCTGGTCGGAACTCCTTGGCGTCAAGCGGGTGGGGCGCCGGGATCAGTTCTTCGAATTGGGGGGGCATTCACTGACGGTTGTCCAGCTCACATTGCGCATCCAGGAAATTTTCGGCGTACACGTCTCGGCGATGGATATCTTCCAGAATCCGATGTTCGCCGATCTCTCCGAGCTGATCCTGACCGCGCAACTTGGCGATTGTTCTCTCGAGGAACTGCAGGCGCTCGAAGAGGCGCTGAATGCCGGCGAAAAGGACATGGCGCATGGATGATTCGGCTTCGCATGCCATACTGTTGGCGATTCGGGCTCCTTTTGAGTCTGCGAGGATGGCTGTTCACTGCTTCCCTTCGAGACGCAAGACGTGACTGCCGACAATGCTTGGTTTATCCGGCCTCCATCACTGCGCGCGGCGCGTTCCTTCCGGCTGTACTGCTTCGCCTATGCGGGAGGAAACGCGTCGACCTTTCTCGACTGGCAAGCATTGATGCCTGACTCCATCGAGGTGTGCGGCGTCCAACTACCGGGGCGAGGTGCGCGTTTTCGCGAGGCGCCGATCCACTTGCTGTCTGCACTGATCCGCGAACTCGCACCCGCTTTCTCCCGGACCGTTGATCGTCGATTTGCTTTTTTTGGGCACAGCCTAGGCGGCCTGATCGCATTCGAGCTGAGCCGCGCGCTTGCGCAGCTCGGCGCAGTGCTACCGACACACCTGTTTCTTTCTGGTGTGCATGCACCACGATTCCGCGATCACGAGCGCAACTATCATCGCCTAGACGATGCAGGTCTCGCACAGGTGCTGAGGAACTACGGCGCGACGCCTTCGGAGATTCTCGATCAACCGGACTTGCTTGCGCTGCTTCTGCCAACGATCCGTGCCGATTTCGCCATGGCCGAGACCTATCGCTATCGACCTGGCCCGCGTCTCTCCGTACCGATCACCGCACTCGCAGGGCGAGACGACGAACGTCGCACTCTCGATCAGGTGGATGGATGGGCTCTGGAAACCAATGCTGAATTTTCCACATGCTGGTTCGACGGCGGACACTTCTTCCTCAACCCCTGTCGTGCCGAGGTTATTGATCTCGTTCTCTCCCGGCTGCGCAATCCCTCTGCTCCGATGTCGGTGCGCCATGTCAGTTGATCGCGCGCGAACTGCGGCGCTGCGTTCGACCCGGAGTTGCTGATGGCAAAAGCACAGAGAGCTTTCCGGCGATATCCGCTATTGACGCGCATGCTGCTGTTCGTCCTTCTTCCGTTGGTCGCACTGTCGCTATGGGCCTGGATCGGACTGCATCGGGCCTTGCCCGCAGCCGGGTTGACGCTTATCACGCGGGGCGTGAGTGCACCGGTCGAACTACGGCGAGATACCAACGGTGCGGTGCATATTCGTGCGGCAAACGACCGCGACGCGTACTTCGCAGTCGGCTACGCGCACGCCCAGGATCGCCTTTGGCAGCTAGAAGTGCAGCGCCGCATGGTGCGCGGACAGCTCAGTGAGGTATTCGGGAAAGGCAGTGTCGATCTCGATGTATGGTTCCGGACTCTCGGGTTGCATGCATCCGCGCAAAGTGCCTGGCCAGCGCTGAGCGAAGACGCACAGACCTCGCTGAGCGCCTACACCGCCGGCATCAATGCGGCGATCGCAGATACGTCGACCCTGCCAGTCGAGTTCCACCTGTTGGGCGTTCGCCCGCAACCTTGGACGGAAATCGATTCGCTCGCTTGGATCAAGGTATTCGCGCTGAACCTCAGTGGCAACTACCGCCGGGAAATAAGCCGGGCACTTGCCGGAGCATGGCTGACTCCGAGCCAGGTTAGCCTGTTCTTCCCCGACGATCCGGATGATGGGCCCACAACGGTTCCTTCCGCTGCGGAGCAGCGATCGCTCACGATGCTTGCGCAGGCACACGACCGGATCGTTGCACAGACCCGCCTGGCGGTTCCCGGCACTGGCAGCAACGCTTGGGCGATCGCCGGCGCCCACACGGTCGACGGCGGTTCGATACTCGCCAACGATCCACATCTCGGACTACAGATTCCATCGCTGTGGTATGTGCTCGATGTGCGTACGCCGACATTGCATGTCGCCGGCATGAGCCTGGTTGGCTTGCCGCTGGTGATTTTCGGACGTAACGACGACATCGCCTGGGGCGGCACGAATATGATGGCGGATACCCAGGATCTTTTCCTTGAGCGCATCGATGCAACTGGAACCCGCTATGAGGCGGGCGGCGGCCTACAACCCTTCCAGAGCCGACTTGAGGAAATCCGCGTTCGCCCGGATTTCCCTTCCAGCTTGCGACCAGCGTATGCACCTGTCAGCCTGACCGTTCGCACCAGTCGACATGGGCCGATCATCAGTGACTACTACCATGTATTGGATGCGCCGATAGCGCTGCGCTGGACCGGCCTGGATCCTGGCGATACCAGCTATGAGGCCTTCTTTCGGCTCAATCGCGCCAAGGATTGGGCAGACTTCCAGGCGGCCTTGCGCCTGCATGTCGCGCCTACACTGAACATGCTCTATGCCGATCGGGCCGGCCACATCGGCTATCTTGGCGCCGGTCGGCTTCCTCTCAGACGCAAAGGCGAAGGCACCATGCCTGTGCCGGGCTGGGACGATGCCTATGGATGGTCGGGGTACGTACCTACCGAGGCGTGGCCTCAAAGCTACGACCCGCCGTCAGGCTACCTGGTCAACGCCAACAATCGGGTTGTCGGTCGCGACTATCCGTTTTTCATTTCTCACGACTGGGCACCACCTGCGCGCGCGCAGCGCATCGAACAGCTCTTGCGTTCCCGCATCGAAGAGGGCAAGAAACTCGGCATTCCCGACATGGCGCGCATCCAGGGCGACACCTTGGACCTGGACGCGGTTGCGATGCTATCTCTCTTACGCCCTCGGCTGCCGCGCGGCGGCCATTCGGCAACGGCCGCGGCATTGCTGGACGCGTGGGATGGGGACATGCGCGCTGACAGCCAGGCTGCCGCGATCTTCCATGCATGGATGCGGCACTTTCGCGATGAAGTGTTCGCCGACAAGCTCAGGACGAAGTGGGATGATCCCCAGGGTACGCGCCTGCTCGGCGAACTGGGCAGCGACCTTCCCTTGTCCCGCCTTGCCTTGCTAGTTCAAGAAGATCCGGACAGATGGTGCGACCGGCGCAACACATCCGATCGCGAAGACTGCGCACACGCCCTGGCCGTCTCGCAGACAGCGGCGCTGAATGAACTGCACAAGCTGCGGGGCGATTGGAGTATGCAGGATTGGCGTTGGGACTCGGTGCACCGCACTATCTATCGCCACATGCCGATGAGCAGGATCAAGCCTTTCGACAAGCTATTCGAGCGGCGTATCGGCAATGGCGGTTCCGACAACAGCATCAATGTCGCACCATCCGACTTCGCTGATGCGGACGGCTATCTGCAGGGGTTCGGCCCTGGCTTTCGCCAGATCATGGCGATGGGGCCGCACCGGATCGCCCACGTCTACATGAATTCGACCGGACAATCGGGCAACCCGCTGAGTCCGCATTACGATGACATGGTGCGGCCGTTCCAGGCATTGCGCTACTTGCCGCTCGGCGACAACGCGGGTGCCGCAAAAGAGCCAAGAAAATGAATCTTTTCAGTGAGTTCTCGGCGCGCGCGCCGAATCGGGTGTTCGCGTCGGTGGTGCTCGGCGGGCTCTCTGGTGCCAGCTACTCCCTGCTCATTCCGCTGGTACTCAGCGTGATCAGCAACGAAGACATTCGGCTCGAGCACGTGGTTGAACGGGCTCCGCATTTTCTAGGACTCGAGATCGCGCACGCGCCATTCGCGGCGATTTTCGCCCTGACCTGCCTGTTCATCCTCGTGGCGCGCTCTCTTTCCCAAATCATGCTCACACGATTGTCGATCGATGTGGCCTCGGATCTGCGCGCAAGCATGTACCAGCGCATCGTACGCGCGCCGCTGCCAGCGCTTGAGCGTATCGGCGAGGCACGTTTGATTGCAGCGCTCACCACGGACATTCCGCGCATCGTCAATGGCGCGAGAGTCATGCCCGATCTGATGATCGACACCATCGTGACGGTAGGCATGCTGGGGTTTTTGCTGGTCCTCAATGTCGACGTTTTCTTTTTTGTCATCGGTTGCATCTTCTTCGGCATCCTCACTTATCAGATTCCGATGCTTTTGGCCCAGCGTCGCTTTGTCTCGGCGAGAAGGGCCTACGATCAGTTGCAACAGTCGATGAACGGATTGATTCACGGCATCAAGGAGTTGAAGCTGAGCGATGCCAAACAGCGGGACTTTTTCGAATCCGTCCTGATGAACCACGAAAGAAATGTCAGCGGCGGCGAGAAGGCAGGACACACGTTGTTCCGGGCAGCGGGCACCTATGGAGACCTGCTGAGCTTCTTCGTCATCGGCTGCATCATGTTCGTGTTCGTCAACTACCGCCTGATCAGCAACGCTGAGCTGATCGGCGTGGTAATGGCGCTGCTCTATCTGACCGGTCCTGTCGCGATGATTCTTGCCAACCTGCCTTTATTGAGTTTCGCCAGGGTATCGTTGCAACGCTTCTCGGCGCTTTCTGCCGAGATCCCCGAAGAGGAAGTCGGTACGTCGGCCACGGTGATGCCGATCCGTGACGGCATTCGCTTCGAGGGTGTCGTCTACCGGCACATTGCTGAAGCCAATGAGCGGCATTTCCAGGTAGGACCGATCGACCTGGAACTACGCCTCGGTGAAATCACGTTCATCGTCGGCGGCAATGGTTCAGGCAAATCCACCCTGAGCAAACTGATTACGCTGCACTACCGCGCGTCGGATGGACGCATTCTGGTAGACGGCGCTGCACTCGCGGCAAGCGGCGTCGGCGCTCTGCGCCAATCGATCTGTGCGATCTACTCCGACTACTATCTGTTCGACCGCGTGTTGGGTCGGGCCGGGGAGACCGACGCCGTCGCGCCACTGGTCGAACATTACCTGAGGATGCTTGGCCTTGAAGGCAAGGTTCAATACCGGGAAGGACGCTTTTCGACGCTGGCCCTCTCCGACGGGCAACGGCGGCGGCTCGCGCTGCTCGCCGCGATTCTGGACGATTGCACCCTTTACCTGTTCGACGAATGGGCCGCCGACCAAGATCCCGAATTCAAGGCGGTCTTCTATCGGGAAGTGCTTCCGGCGCTCAAGCGCCGCAACAAGGCGATCGTCGTCATCAGCCATGACGACCGCTACTTCGATGTCGCCGATCAGCTGGTGACGCTGGAAGAGGGAACCATTGCGCGCATAGATCGCGCCAAGCCAGTGGATGCAGCCTCGCCAGTGGCACGCCATGGTTTTTCCTTGTGCGGAGTCGAGCCCGAATCGCCTCGTTAATCCGCCGCCAGCTCAACGGAATAGGCGAGAGTCGTTATTTTCCACCCGGACTCTGTCCTTACCAATAGCCAACATTCACGTCCGGAATTCGTCGCTTTGCCATCGGCTATAAAGGTATAGTCGAATGAGACCGTCGCGACGTCGCCATCAGAGTCGATCTTGACGTTGGAAAATGTCTCTTCGCTGGAAGTGGGGCTATTGGCGATTTCGTCGATGAAAGCAGTAGGATTGTTTTCGGTTTTGAAGCGCGCCTTGATCGCCTTCGGACTTTCGTTTCGTACTTTCGCGAGGCTGCGATCGGTCAGCACGGACTGCCAGGGCAAGTCTGGCTTGACGAAAAGGGAAAGGAATTTTGGCTTGTCGCGTTCGATGATCGCGGTTCTGAACGATTCGACGACGGCATGGATCGCCCCCTGATCTTCAGCTTGCGCGGGTTGCTTCGCCGAAGCGACAAAAGCCGTGGCAAAGAAAAGAAGGCTGAACGCGGCAATACGTTTCATGTCTGACAGGTTCCTTGCGGTAGAGCGGATGGTTGTTTCATTCGGCGCCCGCGTGGACATCTGCGGCCATCAAGGCGTCGCGCACGATCGCGGCAATTTCCGACATGTGCATATCGTCGAACATCCGATTGTGGCGCATGTCGACCGTCACCAACTCCAGGTCTCCTGCAACCAGGCCTTTCCATTGGCCGACCATGCCCGGCATGTCGTGCGCATCGTCGCGAGCCGCTACGTAGAGTGCGTCTCCTTCCAATCCGAGCGGGCGATAGCGCAAGCTCATGTAAATGACGTCACGCACAGCCCAGAGACTCCTCAGCATCTCATCGCGACCGAAGCCATCTGTCGTGACCAACTGGCGCGATTTCAACAATTCCAGTGCGCGGTCGAGCAACGTATCCACATCGAGGCTCGCCGTGTCGGCACGCTCCAGATCGCCGATATCCTCGACGTACTGCAGCAGATCGTTCACCTTCAACAGGTAATACAGTGCCTCCAGTTCGTTCCACTTTTGCACCGGCGGCTCGCCACTGGCGATCAGCGCGTCCAGCATGACCAGATGCGAGACCTCCTCGCCGGCCCGGCGCAACTGGCGCGCCATTTCATAGACCGCCAGTCCACCGAAGGACCAGCCTAGCAGGCGGTAGGGGCCGGTCGGCTGATGCTGCTTGATCAATCCGATGTAGATCGTTGCGAGTTGCTCGATGGACTCGCACGCGATGTCCTGACCAGCGAGTGCTGGGTACTGGATAGCGTGGACCGACGCCGCGCTGCCGAGGCGGCTGGCGAGCTTCGCATAGAAGGAAGCATCGCCTGTGCCACCGTGTATGCAGAAGAGAGGAGGCGCCGCGCTACCTGGCGAAAGCTTCATCATCGCAGAAGTCGACCGTTTGGATTGGCTCGCGGACAAAGCCGCAACAGACGGAATCTCCGCAGCCTGCAGGCTCATCAAGGCTTCGATTGTCTGTTGCTCGAACAGGTTCCGGATAGAAAGATTCAAGCCAAGCGCCTTTTTTGCGCGGTTGATCATGCGGATCGCTGCAACCGAATTTCCACCAAGGTCGAAGAAGCGGTCGTCGATGCCGACCTTTTCCAATCTCAGTACCTCCGCCCATATCCGCGCCAGTTCCGCCTCCACGTCGTTGCGAGGCGCTGCGAATGCCCGCGTCGCCCGCTGCGTTTCCGGGTCGGGGAGGGCGAGCCGATCTAGTTTTCCGTTGGGGGTCAGCGGCAGACGTTCGAGTACGGTGATGCTATCGGGCAGCATATAGGAAGGCAATCGTACCTTCAGGTGCGTGGCCAACTCCTGTGGACGCAGGCCGCGCACACTCATCCTGCTCAAACGGTCCAGACTGTCGAGCCCGGCCAGGATGCGCTCTCCAGGCAATCCGAAATCGATGAGACATGCAATCTCGTCAGCACCCGCGTCATAGAGTTCGTGGACGATCGGAACGCACGATTCCGGCGAACCCACGAGCGCCTTGGTGGCGAGAAAGCGTTCCACCGCCAGGCCGATCAGCTCCTCTGACAACTCCTCATCCGCCAGGACTTCAAGCCCTACTGCGGCACCGACTTCCTTGCGTAGCCTCAATTGAGAGGTGAAATAGCGCTCCAAATGTGGCCGCGCTTCGGTCATGGCGGTGTCCGCATTTTCATGGACGTACGCATGGACCATGACGGCGACCTTGCCCGTCGCCGGATCGAAACCGGCATCACGACGAGCTTTACGATAGGCAGCGATCTTTTCGCTCAGGCCGACCGTGGTTGTGTTCAACACATGGGTAAGTACATTGGCGCCGAGCCGGCCAGCATCCTCGAAGGTCTTGAGTGCGCCGGCAGCGGTGATCCATGTTGGCAATTCGGCCTGTATCGGACGCGGATGGCTTCGCACGTCCACCTCTGCGCCGACGCCATTGGTCCGAGAAATCGGACCGCCCCGCCAGAGATTCTGCACATCCGCGATGCTCTTGAGCATGACCGCGTGGCGATCGGCGAAGTTCTCGGGCTTCAGCACGAAATCGTTGGGAACCCAGCCCGAGGCGAACGACAGTTCAACGCGACCATGAGACAGCCGATCGACGACTGCCCACTCCTCTGCGACGCGTAGCGGATCGTGCAGCGGCAGGACAACGCTTCCGGAACGCAGGCGCACGCGACTGGTGACCATCGCAGCCGCCGCACTGAGCACCGAGGGATTCGGGAACACGGCTCCGACTTCCGTGAAATGGCGTTCTGGCGTCCAGACCGCGTTGAAGCCGAGCGTATCGGCGCGACGTACCGTCTCGATGTACAACGCTATTTCGTCGCTTGTGGAGGTCGCTCCCGAATCCGAGAAGTAGAACAGCCCGAACGGCACATGGCCGCTTTCCTGACGGACATCGGTTGCCGGCACAACGTAGGCGGCCAAATGCGTGTCTTCGTCTTGTCGCCGGGCAACGACCACCGCATCGGTGACGCTAGCGTGCTCGATCAACGCATGTTCTATCTCTCCAGGCTCGATCCTGTAGCCGTGCAGGTTGATCTGGCGATCCGCGCGGCCAAGATATTCCAGGCCGCTTCCTTCTCGCCAACGGACCCTGTCGCCTGTACGGTACATGACGCGCCCTGGTTCGAACGGACAGGGCAGGAAGGATGCGTGGCTGAGATCAGGCCTGCCGTAATAGCCGGGTCCGATGCCAAGGCTGGTGACATAGAGATCCGCTTCGACCCCATGCGGTACGGGGCGCAGGCGTTCGTCCAGCAGGTAGAGTCCGACGTTCGGCATCGGCATGCCAAGCGCCACACCTGTCCGCGCCTCGAAGGGCGAGACGCGGTGCGCCGTCGCATCCCAGAACTCGGTGGTTCCATAGATGTTGATCAGGTCGACGTGCGGCAAGGTCGCTACGAAACGGTTCGCCAGTTCCAACGACAGCGGCTCGCCACTGGAGACGCAGTACTTCAAGTCGGGGAGCGCAGTGCGGCTTGCCTGCAGGTGCGACACCATCGCAGCCAATAGAGTCGGCACCAGGACGAGATGGCTGATCCTGCTCTCGCCGAGGACGCGACAGAACGCGTCGGGATCCTGGACTGTGTCGTGCGGAAGGATCTCGATCACGCCGCCTGTCGTCAGCGGCATGAAGACTTCCCAGAATGAGTCGATGAAGTTGATCGACGTCTTCTGGCCGTATACTTCAGAGCCGTCGCGAAGCCTGCGTTCTGGCAGCAGGCGGCTGGTCAAGGCACGGTGCAGGCCGATCACACCCTTTGGACGTCCGGTTGATCCTGACGTATAGAGCAGGTATGCGACGTCTTCGGAAGAAACATCCACAGGAACAGCGGCAACGGCGGCATCCGGCCAGTCATCCAGCGCGATCAACGTACGGCCGTCTCCGGCAACACGCTCCGCATGACAATCCAGCGTCACCACGACGCGGCAGGCGCTGTCGAGCATCAGGTAATCGAGACGCTCTTGGGGATAGTCTGGATCCAGTGGCAGATACGTCGCACCAGCCTTGAAAATCGCGATCATAGTGGCGACCTGATCGATTGAACGGCGCAGGCAGGTACCGACAACCGCGCCTTTGCCGACCCCGGCCTGCTGCAGGCGCCCAACGATGCCATTCGCACGACTGGCAAGTTGGCCATAGGTCATGCGTTGATCGCCGGAGCGAATCGCCAGACGGTCCGGTGACGCCGCCGCCTGCTCCTCAAAGAAATGGTGGATGCAGCGATTCTCAGGGATGGGCACTGTTTCTCCACGACAACCGAGGATGAGCGCCTGTTCTTGTTCGCGAGTGAGCACAGACAGTGCATTGAGCGACACAGGCGAAGCCGCCGAAAGCGCATCGACGATATTTGCCAGCGAGACCCGCACCAGTGAAAGAATCAGCTCAGGATCGATTCCGGTGGCAGCCTGGATCATGAACTTGAACGAGGTTCCGTAGTCATCCACCGACAGGGTGAGAGGGTAGTTGTTTCCTTCGTGTTGTGCGATGAACTCGACCTTGTCCACGGCAATGTCGGGAACGACCGCGCTTGATACCGATCGGTCCTTCGCGCTGCTGTGCCGATAATTGATCACCGATGTGAACAGCGGAATGCCATTCGGAAGATTGGCGGCCTTCTGCGTGGCGGTGAGCGGTGCATGTTCGTGATGCAACAGGTCTGCCAGGAGCGTCTGCATGTCGCGGACGCAGGTGGTCACCGGGCGCTCTGCACGGACCAAGACCGGCAACGTGTTGATCGACACACCGAGAATACGTTCGTTGCCTCCGCCGGTCTTGAGTCGGCCGAACATGACCGTGCCGAATACGGGCAGATCGGTGTTGCAGAGCCGTGCAAGCACGTGTCCCCAGGCGACGTGGATCATCGCCGTTGCGCTCAACCCCTTTGCGCGTGCGATGTTCGAGATCGACTGGCCGAGTTCGCCATCGATCACCGTACTGCTCTCTATGATCTCGGAACCATCCCGATGTACGTCGAGAAGGCCGAACGGCGCGGTCGTCCTGTCCACGTCCTGGAGCAGATCGCGGAAAAAGGCATCATGCTCGTTCCGGTCGAGACCCGAGCGCAGCTTCGCCACAAAGTTGCGGTAAGGAATCGGCTGAGGAAGGTGCTCGCCTTGGCCCGCCATGATCGCCATCAGTTCGGAGGTGATGATGTCACCTGTGGTGCGGTCGGTCGTGAGATGGTGCGAAAGCTCCATGACCACCAACCGGCCGGACATGTCGCGTGCGACCATCAGTTTGATCAGCGGTGCATCGCGCAGGTCGAGACGATAGAACGTAGGATCGAAGCGTGCCTTCAATTGTGCGACGACATCTGCGCCGGCGGCATCGAGATCGACGTATTCGACATGTATATGTGCTTCTCTCAGCACCACCTGGACTGGCTCGCGCAGTGCTTCCCAGCGCAGTACCGTGCGCAGGATGTCATGACGCGCTATTACCTGATCGTATGTCTTGATGTAGACATCGAAAATCTCCTGATCCGCGAAGCTGTAGATACTCCAGATCAGATAAGGGTCGCCTTTCTCTGCCATCAGATGATGAAACAGCATGCCTTCCTGCAAGGGCGTCAGGGGATAGATATCCTGTATGCCGCGTGCGCCATTCGGTACCGAGGCGACGATCTGATCGATCTCTTCCTGACTCAGCGTGACAAGCGGAAGCAGTTCCGGCGTTATGCGATCGGCGCCTGGTACCAGTAGATTGGGAGGAATCTCCTGCGTCTCCGTCCGCTCGTACTCGAATGCCTCGCCGGCTTCGATGCGTGCGATGATTTCCTCGCGATGTTGCTTGATCATCTCGATCAGTTCGCGATCCCTGAGTGCACTTCCGGGACCACGAAGGCCAAGTTTGCCCTCGGCTACGCGCAGAGAGGCCTGCAGGCGCTCGAGCGTGGCGCGGATGGCGGAAATGCTCATAGGAAGATCTCTCCGTATTCTTGGGTATTGGCCGCGATCTCGGACAGCACGGGCGTCGTGAAGAGCGTCCGGATGTCGGCCTGCAGATTGGCGCGCCGCATTTGCTCCATCACGCGCACGGCGAGCAGGGAATGTCCCCCGAGTTCGAAGAAGTT
>NZ_JAGHWV010000022.1:0-20286 GCF_017746095.1 Xanthomonas sp. D-109 | reverse complement strand
GGGGGGTTGTGGGGTACGGGCGCAGCCTCGTGGTCCTGACCCTGCGAGACGCTTCGCGCCGGCCCCTCACCCCAACCCCTCTCCCGGGGGGAGAGGGGCTCTAGCGCTTTCCTTCTCCCCTTGGGAGAAGGTGCCCCGAAGGGGCGGATGAGGGTGCGGGCGCAGCCTCGTGCGTCCTGACGCTGCGAGACGCTTCGCGCCGGACCCTCACCCCAACCCCTCTCCCGGGGGGAGAGGGGCTTTGGCACTTCCCTTCTCCCTCCGGGAGAAGGTGCCCCGAAGGGGCGGATGAGGGTACGTGCGCAGCCTCGTGCGTCCTGACCCTGCGAGACGCTTCGCGCCGGACCCTCACCCTAACCCCTCTCCCGGGGGGAGAGGGGCTCTAGCGCTTTCCTTCTCCCTCCGGGAGAAGGTGCCCCGAAGGGGCGGATGAGGGTGCGGGCGCAGCCTCGTGTGTCCTGGCGCTGTGAGACGCTTCGCGCCGAACCCTCACCCCAACCCCTCTCCCGATGGGAGAGGGGCTAAATCGCAGGCCGCCTACAGCAGCGACTTGAGCCGGTACAGCGCTTCCAGCGCCTGCTTGGGCGTGAGTTCGTCCGGATCCAGTGCGGCCAGCGCCTCCTGCGCAGCCGACGGCGTGGCCGCGAACAGGCCGAACTGCTGCGGGGCGTCCAAGGCCTGCGGCGCCATCTGCGAGGCGTGGCTCTCGCCGCCGCGTTGTTCCAGTTCCGCCAGGCGTCGCCGCGCCTGCGCCACGGTGGCCTTGGGCAGGCCGGCCAGCGCCGCCACCTGCAGGCCGAAGCTGCGGTTGGCCGGGCCGTCCTTGACCGCATGCATGAACACCAGGCGGTCGCCGTGTTCGACCGCGTCCAGGTGCACGTTGGCGATGCCGCTGGCGCCGCCTTCGACCGATTCGTCGGCCAGCGCGGTCAGCTCGAAATAGTGCGTGGCGAACAGCGTGTAGCAGCGGTTGTGGTGGGCGAGATGGCGCGCCACCGCGTCGGCCAGCGCCAGGCCGTCGTAGGTGGAGGTGCCGCGGCCGATCTCGTCCATCAGCACCAGCGACTGCGCGGTGGCGTGGTGCAGGATGTAGCTGGTCTCGGCCATTTCGACCATGAAGGTGGACTGGCCGCGGGCCAGGTCGTCGCCGGCGCCGATGCGGGTGAGGATGCGGTCGATCGGGCCGATCACCGCACGCCGCGCCGGCACGTAGCTGCCGATGTGCGCGAGCAGCACGATCAGCGCGTTCTGGCGCATGTAGGTCGATTTACCGCCCATGTTCGGGCCGGTGATCACCAGCATGCGGCGGTCGGGGTGCAGGTCCAGGTCGTTCGGTTCGAACGGCTGCTCGCGCACCGCTTCCACCACCGGGTGGCGGCCGCGTTCGATGCGCAGGCACGCACCGGTCTCCAGTTCCGGCTGGGTCCAGTCCAGCGCCTGCGCGCGTTCGGCGAAGCCGGCCAGCACGTCCAGTTCGCTGAGCGCGGCGGCGGCGCGCTTGAGCGGCTCCAGGCGCTCCCCCAGCGTGTCCAGCAACCCTTCGTAGAGCAGCTTCTCGCGCGACAACGCGCGCTCGCGCGCCGACAGCACCTTGTCCTCGAAGTTCTTCAGTTCCTCGGTGATGTAGCGTTCGGCGTTGGTCAGGGTCTGGCGCCGGCTGTAGTGCACCGGCGCCTTGTCGGCCTGGCCCTTGCTGATCTCGATGTAGTAACCGTGCACGCGGTTGTAGCCGACCTTCAGCGTGGCGATGCCGCTGTTGGCGCGTTCGCGCGCTTCCAGGTCGATCAGGAACTGGTCGGCGTTGGTGCTGAGCCGGCGCAGTTCGTCCAGTTCGGCGTCGTAGTCGGCAGCGATGACGCCGCCGTCGCTGAGCTTGAGCGGCGGCTGCTCGGCGATCGCCGACGCCAGCAGGTGCGCGATCTCGTCGTGCTGGCCCAGCTCCGCCGCCAGCGCGGCCAGCCGCGGCGAATCCAGCGGTGCCAGGACCGCGCGCACCTTCGGCAGCAGGCCCAGGCCGTCGCGCAGGGTGGAGAAGTCGCGCGGGCGCGCCGACCGCAGGGCAACGCGGGTGAGGATGCGTTCGACGTCGCCGAGCGCGCGGAACGCCTCGCGCAGGTCGGCGTCGGCGCCGCGGTCGATCAGCGTGCCGACCGCGTGGTGGCGCTGCACCAGCACCTCGCGCAGGCGCAGCGGGCGGTGCAGCCAGCGCCGCAGCAGGCGCCCGCCCATCGGCGTGACCGTGCTGTCGAGCACGCCGAGCAGAGTGTTGCGGGTGTCGCCATCGACGCGCGTGTCCAGCTCCAGGTGGCGGCGGGTGGCCGCGTTCATCGCGATCGCCTCGCCGGCGGTCTCCATCGCGATCGCGGTCAGGTGCGGCAGGCGCTGCTTCTGGGTTTCCTCCACGTAGCCGAGCAGGGCGCCGGCGGCCGCGGTGGCGCGCGGCTTGTCGTCGATGCCGAAGCCGCTCAGATCGTGCAACTGGAAGAACGCCAGCAACTGGCGGCGGCCGCTGTCGGCATCGAACAGCCACGGCGGCCGGCGGCGCACGCCGCGGCGCTCGCGCAGGAATTCCGGCCACTGGTCCTCGTCGGGCACCAGTAGTTCGGCCGGCTCCAGCCGCGCCAGTTCCGCCTCCAGCGCGTCCTCGCTGTCGACCTCGTTGACCAGGAAGCGGCCGCCGGCCAGGTCGGCCCAGGCCAGGCCGTAGCCGTGCTTGTTGCGTGCGATCGCCATCAGCAAGGTGTCGCGGCGCTCGTCCAGCAAGGCCTCGTCGGTCACCGTGCCGGGGGTGACGATGCGCACCACCTTGCGCTCGACCAAGCCTTTGGCAAGCGCCGGATCGCCGATCTGCTCGCAGATCGCCACCGATTCGCCCAGCGCCACCAGCCGCGCCAGATAGCCCTCGTAGGCATGCACCGGCACCCCGGCCATCGGGATTGGCGCACCGCCGGAACTGCCGCGCTGGGTCAGGGTGATGTCCAGCAGCCGCGCGGCCTTGCGCGCGTCGTCGTAGAACAGTTCGTAGAAATCGCCCATGCGGAAGAACAGCAGCAGGTCCGGGTACTCGGACTTTGCGGCGAAGAACTGTTTCATCAGCGGGGTGTGCTCCGCTGCGCTTCCAGGAACGTGGGTCTTTTCTCGATTCTGCATCTGATTCAGTGACTTAATGAGTTTCGGGGTGACTGTCTGTGGACAAGTATGGACGGGTGTCGGCAGCAAATGACAGCGCGGCGCGGCGCCAGCCCGGTGCGTGGTTCGATGCGCCACCTGCCGATCCACGGTGCAATGTCGGGGCCGCACCGTTTCCACGGGCAACGGCAGGAAGGCCAAGCGCGAGACAGCGAATGTCCGATGCGCACGCAGCACGTGCAATGCCGAGTCCGTAGCCACTGCGTGCGAGTCGTCTCGGTGCCAGTTGCCATTGTCCGTAAAAAAGTGGACCGGCGACAGCACGCAGTGCAATTCCCGAGCATGCGGCGGAGGATCGGCCACACGGTGACGTTGTGCCCTTTGAATGCCCGTGTGTCGTTTCGGGCAGGACTGTTTCGCCGTTGGAAAAGCTAAGATCCGGGCTTGTGTAGAGCCGGAGGCGTCCATGATCGATCGTCGTACCTTTCTTGCCACGGGTGTCGTGGCCGTCGCCGCGGGCTTCAGCGCATCCGCCGCCCAGATCGTGGCCGCACCGCGTCCGAAAGGGCCGGCACCGTGGGGCGCCGTGCCAAGCGCGCGGCAGCTGCGGTGGCACCGGTGGGAGCAATACGCCTTCGTGCATTTTGCGATGAACACCTTCACCGACAAGGAATGGGGTTACGGCGACGAAGATCCGCGCAGATTCGATCCCAGCGATTTCTCCGCCGATCAGATCGTCGCTGCGGCCAAGGCCGGCAACCTCAAAGGGATCATCTTCACCGCCAAGCACCACGATGGCTTCTGCCTGTGGCCGACGCGCCTGACCGAGCATTGCATTCGCAATTCGCCCTACAAGAACGGCAAGGGCGACATCGTCGGCGAAATGGCCGCGGCGTGCCGGCGTGCCGGCCTGGCCTTCGGCATCTATCTCTCGCCCTGGGATCGCAACCACGCCGAGTATGGCCGCCCCGGCTATCTCGACTATTTCCGCAAGCAGATCGTCGAGCTGTGCACGGGTTATGGCGACCTGTTCGAGTTCTGGTTCGACGGCGCCAACGGTGGCGACGGTTACTACGGTGGAGCGCGCGAAACCCGCAAGATCGATGCCCCCGCCTACTACAACTGGCCGCGGATGATCGAGCTGGTCCACCAACACCAGCCGATGGCCTGCACCTTCGACCCGCTGGGCGCAGATATCCGTTGGGTCGGCAACGAAGAGGGCGTGGCCGGCGATCCGTGCTGGCCGACCATGCCCAATGCGCCTTACACGCAGGAAAACGGCAATGCCGGCGTGCGAGGCGGGGCGCTGTGGTGGCCTGCGGAAACCAACACCTCGATCCGCCCGGGCTGGTTCTACCATGCCGACGAAGACGGCAAGGTGCGCAGCCCGGAGAATCTTGTGCGCTACTTCGATACCTCGGTCGCGCGCGGCACCAACATGAACCTCAATCTTCCGCCGGACCGACGCGGCCGCATCGCCGACCATGACGTCGCGGTGTTAAAGAGCTTCGGCGACGCGATCCGCGCCAGCTTCGCCATCGATCTGGCCAAGGGCGCCAAGGCCAGCGCCAGCGCGTCGCGCGGTCCCGGGTTCGAGCCGGAGCGTGTGCTCGACCGCCAGCCGGACAGCTACTGGTCCACGCCGGACGACGTCACCACGCCGACGCTGACGTTGGAACTGTCGGCGGCGCAGAGCTTCGACCTGATCCGGCTGCGCGAATACCTGCCGCTGGGCGTGCGCGTCACCCGCTTCGCGATCGACGCCGAGGTGGACGGGCAATGGCAGCGCTTGGCCGAAGCGCAATGCATCGGCGCGCAGCGGATCCTGCGGCTCGATCGTCCGATTGCCGCGCGCCGTGTGCGCCTGCGTGTGCTCGAGGCGCCGGTCTGTCCGGCGATCAGCGAATTCGCGCTGTTTCGCGCGGTGGCGCCCGTTGCGGTCGCGCGGCCCACGACGAACGCGCCGGACGTGCTGTCCACCGCGGGTTGGCGCATCGTTGCGGCCAGTGCGCCGGGAGCGGAGAAGTTGCTCGACGACGATGCCGGCACGATCTGGGTCGTGCCCGCTCCCACGCCGGACCATCCCGTGCAGGTGACCATCGACCTCGGTGCGCAGCGCCAGGTCGCCGGCTTCAGCCTCACCCCCTCGCGCACGGTGATGAACGGTGCGGCGCCGCCGAAGGGCTATCGCGCCGAAAGCAGCGAGGATGGCCAGCACTGGCAGCCGGCCGGTGGCGGCGAGTTGTCCAATATCGCCTACGCGCTCTCGACCCAGCGGCTGAATTTCCCCGAGGTGCGGCAGATCCGTTACCTGCGGCTGTCGTTCGCCGAAACGGCGCTGCCCGCCGAGCGGCTGGCGATCGCCGGGATCGGTGCCTTCTCGCGCTTGCGGTGAGGGCTGGCGCTCCCTCGCCGCGATGCGCGGTGGGGGAGCGCGCATCGCCGGGGCGATGCAGCGTCGTGGCTGCGGCGATGCTGGCGAGGCGTCGTAGATCGGCTTCGGAATGAAGCGTCAGTGGCTTCACGTCATTGTGTGTAGCGCGTGTGCCGACCACGGTTTGTGCGGGCGTAGCTAGCGCGCCAGCGCCGCGTAGGAGCACCGAGTCGGGAGCGCATGACGATGGCGCCGCGCAGCGCCTCGAAAGCGCGCGGCCGCCTCAGGCGACGAACGGCCGCGGCTTGGTACGCACACTCTTCAGCGCCAGCCGCGCAGGCGCCAATCCGGGCGCGGTCGCTTCCAGTGTCAGCGTGCCGGCATCGCGCGTGGTCTGCAGCAAGGCCATGCACAGACCGTTGAAGGCGCGGCGCTGGTCGGCCTTGTCGGGTTCGTGGCTGGACGGGTCGCCGTTGCCCACGCCGATCAGGCGGCCGGGGCCGCGGACGGCGAAGCGCACGGCGTCGCTGGCGGTGGGCACGACGCGGCCCTTGGCGTCGACGATCTCCACCGCGACCACGGCCACGTCCTCGGCGTCGGCCAGCAGATTCGCCCGTTCGCAGCGCAGGCGCACCGCGGCCGGGGCGCCCACGGTCTCGCGGAGCTGCGTCAGCACCTGTTTGCCGCCGCGGTAGCCGCGCGCTTCGATGCGGCCGGGTGCGTAGCGCACGCGCCACTCGACATGGCCGTAGGCCGGCACCTGCTGCAGGCCCTGGCTGACGCCATTGACCAGCAGTTCCACCGCGTCCAGGTTGCTGTGGCACCACACGTCGACCATGCCATTGTCGCGCTCGTCCAGCAGGCCGTCCCAGTTCCAGTGCGGGAACAGGTGCAGCACCGGCGCGGTGGTCCATTGCCCGCGGTAGTACCAGTAGTTGTCCTTGGGAAAGCCGCAACTGTCGAGGATGCCGAACTGCGAGGCCACGTTCGGCCAGCGGTTGTACGGGGTCGGCTCGCCGCGGTAGTCGAAGCCGGTCCAGACGAAGCCGCCAGCGATGTATGGGCGCTGCGCGACGTAGCTCCACCAGGCTTCGGCGCTGCTGGCCCACCAGGGGTAGTCGAGGTCGTAGGCGCGGGCATAGCCGCGCACGTCGTCGGTGCGGTAGTTGCCGCGCACGCCGACGGTGCTGCCGGTCTCGCTGCCGTAGACCGGGATCTGCGGATGGCGCGCATGGAAGGCGTCCATCTGCGTGGTGCGGTAGTTGAAGCCGACCACGTCCACGACCTGGCCGACGCCGTCGTCGAAGCCCTTGTCCATGGCGAAGGTGGTGGGGCGGCTCGGGTCCAGGCGCCGCACCAGGCGCTGCATGCGCGCGACGATGCGTGCGCCGCGCGCGGTGACCATCTGCGGCTCTTCGTTGCCCAGCGACCACAGCATCACGCAGGGATGGTTGCGGCCGCGCCGCACCATCGACGTGAGTTCGGCCATGGCCTCGTCGTCGGAGGACATGCGCCGGGTCTCGTCGATCAGCAGCAGGCCCAGCCGGTCGCACAGTTCCAGCACGGCGGGCGAGGCCGGGTTGTGCGCGCTGCGATAAGCGTTGCAGCCCATCGACTTGAGCTGGCGCAGGCGCCATTCGTGCAGGCGGTCGGGAATGGCGGTGCCGACGCCGGCATGGTCCTGGTGGTTGTTGGTGCCGTGCAGCTTGTAGGCCGCGCCATTGAGCAGCAGGCCGCGCTGCGGATCGAACTGCAGGCGGCGCACGCCGAAGTGGGTGGTGGTCGCGTCGCAGGTACGCCCGTCGCCGAGCAGGCGCGTGGACAGCGTGTAGCGTTGCGGGTTCTCCGGCGACCACGGCGCGGGCGTGCCCAGGTCCAGCGTCTGCTGCACGCGCTGCACCACGCCGGGCTCGACCGTGATCGGCGCGGAACTGGCCTGGGTGACGATGCGTCCGTCCGGCGCGCGGATCACCGAGACCACGCTGCACTGCCGCGGCGTCGCGCCGTGGTTGCCGAGTTCGGTCTCCACCAGCGCCTGTGCGTCGCCGCCGTCCCAGGCGCTGCGCACGTACACGCCGTCCATCGGCACGTGCAGTGCGTCGGTGGTGCGCAGCCAGACGTGGCGATAGATGCCGGCGCCTTCGTAGAACCAGCCTTCGCCGAGCGTGGCATCCACGCGCACGGCGATGATGTTTTTGGCGCCGTAGTCGAGCACGTCGCTGAGGTCGACCTCGAAGCCACAGTAGCCGCTGCCGTTGCGGCCGACGATGTGGCCGTTGCAGAACACGATGCAGTCGCGGAACACGCCGTCGAATTCCAGGCTGATGCGCTTGCCCAGGTCCTCTGCCGGAATCTCCAGCACGCGCCGGTACCAGCCGATGCTGGTCTGCGGATCGGTGCGGCCCAGCGGCTTGTAGCCGTGCGCGGCGGCCGGGTCTTCGCCGTTGACCAGGGTGGAGGTCGGATCCTGGCGCGGCGGCAGCGCCACCGCCCAGTCGTGCGGCAGGTCGATGCGCTCCCAATCGCTGTCGTCGAAGCCGAGCAGGGCCGCATCGGCGGTGTCCTTGCCGGCCTTGGCGTAGGTGCGCTGGAAGGTGCCGAAATTGAAGTCGCGCGCCGGATCGTCGGCGTGGCCGAGATGGAAACGCCAGCCGCCGTCGCACAGCAGACGCTGGCGCGGGGCATCGTCGTCCAGATCCAGCGCGAGCGGCGCACTGGCATTGCTGCCGGTGGGCGTGGCGGCCAGCGCGGCCGGCGCCAGCGCCGCGGCGGCACCGGGCACCGCCACCTGCACGCCGCCGGCGACCAGCGAGCGCAGCAGGTCGCGGCGGCTCAGTTCGATCATGGCTGCGCGTCCTGCGCCGGCGCGGCACCCTTGCCGGTCGTCGTGGCCGGCGCCGGGCGGTAGGCGTGCTGCATGAAGCCGATGCCGGGCAGCAGTTCGTTGGCGTGGCGGAAATCGAAGAAGCTGGCGTTCTCCCACGAGGAGCCGACGCCCCAGCGGGTCTTGCAGGTGTTGCTGGTCCAGGCCGGCTCCCAGTACACGACGCCGCTGCCGCCGTTGTCGACCACCAGTTGGGTGAGGTCGACCAGGTAGTTCAACTGGCCCTGCGGGGTGGCCGGGTAGCCCTTGATCAGCGAGTCGGCGCCGAGCAGGTTGGGCGAGGGGTCGCCGCTTTCCAGCGTCCACGGATAGGCGGTCTCCACCACCATCACTTCGGCCGGATAGCGCTGGCGCAGGCGCTTGATGGTGGCGCCGAGCTGGTCCATGGTCTCGCGCGACCACTTGCGGTAGTAGCTGATGCCGATGAAGTCGAAGTCGCGCACGCCGGCCTTGGCGGCGTCGGCGAACCACGGCTCCACGTTCTCCGGCTGGGCGATATGCAGCATCACCTTGGGCTTGATCGTCGAGCGGGCGCCGGCGTCGCGCACCGCCTTGATGCCGGCGTTGAACAGCTTGGCGTTGCGGGTCCAGTCGATCGGCCGGCGCTTGTCCCAGGGCTGGCTGTCCATCAGGTCGGAATTGCTTTCGTTGCCCACTTGCACCAGTTCCGGCATCAGCCCGGCGCGGTCCAGCGCGCTGAGCGTGTCGTAGGTGAAGCCGTACAGCGTGCGCGCCAGTTCGTCCTGGTCGGTGATGCTGGCCCAGGCCTTGGGAATCAGTTGCTTCTCGCCGTCGGCCCAGTCGTCGGAGTAGTGGAAGTCCAGCAGCACCTGCATGCCCTGCGCGCGCGCGCGGCGGATGGTCTTCTTGACGTCGCTCAGGTCGCTGTAGCGGGTCCAGCGCGCATCGTTCCACAGGCGCACGCGCACCAGGTTGGCGCCGTGCGCGTGGAACAGCTCGAACGGGTCGCGCAGCGCGCCGTGGTCGCGGTACTGCACGCCGCAATCCTCCATCTCGTTGACGTAGGACAGGTCGGCGCCGAGGTACAGCGTGCCGGCGCCGGCCAGGGGCGCGGCGAGGGCGGTGGCGAGGGCCAGCGCGAGCGCCGGCAGCCAGGTGCGTCTGGATCGCATGCGGGTCTCCACCGGCTCAGAACGTGTAGGTCGCTTCCAGGGCGAAGCGGCGGCCGAATAGCTGGTAGCCGCCATCGTCCTGGTTGGCGAGCCGGTTGCGCTTGTTGTCGCTGTAGGCGCGCAGCGGTTCGTTGGTCAGGTTGCCGACCTGGAACTTGAAGCCCAGGTGCTCGCTGTAGCGCCACGCCAGGCTCAGGTCCACCGTGCCTTCGCTCTCCAGTCGCGCCAGCCGCGCCGCGTTCCAGCCGTACACCACGGTGTAGGGGCTGTGGTACTTGTAGCCGATCCGCGCTTCGAACTTGCTGTTGTTGTACCAGAGGTCCAGCGTGCCGGTGTTGCGCGCCAGGCCGCTGAGCGGCAGCGGATTGTCCGCCGGCGAGAACTCGTGCAGGTTGGATTCCACGTACGAGTAGTTCGAGTAGATGCCGAAGTTCTCCATGTGCGGGATGAAGAAGAACGGGGTCTGGAAGGTCAGCTCGGCACCGTTGATGTAGCCGCCGCCGCCGTTGAACGGACCGCTGATCAGGTAGTCGCGGCCGTCGATGGTCTCGTGCTGGGTCTTGTAGCCGATGCTCGAATCCACCCACTTGCGGTACAGCGCCAGCGCCGCCAGCGCTTCCTTGTGGAAGTACCACTCGTAGGACAGGTCGAGCTGGGTGGCGCGGAACGGATTGAGCTGCGGGTTGCCGCCGCTGCCGGTGAGCTGGCCGACGGTGGTGTTGGGATCGTCGAGCGCGCGCCCGGTGCGCAGTTCGTCCAGCGGCGGCCGCGCCATCACCTTGGCCACCGACACGCGCAGGATGCGCTCGGGATCGATCAGGAAGTTGACCGTGGCGCTGGGCAGCACGTCGGTGTAGGTCTTGCCGGCGCTGCTCGGCTGCACCACGCCGCCGACGGTGTCGTAGCCATGGCTGTCGGTGTCGGTGTGGACCACGCGCACGCCGGCGTTGCCGGTGACGTCCACGCCGAACCACTGCGAACTGAACACCGCCTTGGCGAAGGCCTCGCGCACGTTTTCCTCGACGTTCCAGTGATCCAGGCGCTGCTCGGCGGCCAGGCTGGGATCGAAACCGCCGAAGCCGAGCTTGGCGATCGCGTCCAGGTCGCCGCCGGTCAGGGTCGGCACGTTCAGGTCCGGCATCGTCACCGGGTAGATCAGGTCCTGGTAGGCCGAGATCGGCTGGCTGTAGCCGGACTGGAAGCTGGTGAAGTGGCGGTTCTGCTTCTCGCGGCGTGACGCGCGGGCGCCGAATTCCAGCGCGGTGACCGGCGAATCCTCGATCGCGCGACTCGCGCTCAGCGCCAGCGCGGCAATGCGGTCGCGCAGCGCCTGCGGCTCGGTCTGGCCGCTGATGCCCCATTCCGGCGCGTCGGAACTGGTGCTGATGGTGGGGGTGACGCCATGGCGGAAGTCGAACGACACCGTGTCCGGGTTGCTGCCGAAGCGCACCGCGCGCCAGTCGTTGTCGCGCTTGGCCTGCGAGAACGACAGGTCGCTGCCCAGCGTCCACACGTCGCCGCTCCACTTGGCGTTGAGGCCGCCGGCCGCCAGCGTCTTGACCTCGTTGTAGTTGGCGATGACGTGGTCCACCTGGAGGTTGGAATTGGCCAGGGTGCCGGCGACCACGTCGCCATCGACGATGGTGTAGGACGAACCCGGGGTGGTGTACGGATTGCTGGCCGAGTAGATGCTGTAGCCGAGGTTGTTGAACCAGTTCTGGCGCTGGTCCTCGTCGATGCGGATGCGCGAGTACAGGCCGTCGAGCTTGAGTTCCAGGTTGCCCGAGCGCCACTGCACGGTGCCCATGGCGCCGGTGCGGGTCTGCTCGGTCAGCTTGAGCTGGTCGGCCGCGCCCCAGGGGGTGTAGTCGACCTTGCCGTCGCCATCCACATCGCGCGCGTTGCTGGCGTCGGTGTAGCCCCAGCTGCCGATCGAGACGCCGGCGTTCTTCTGCTTCTGGTAGGTGGCGCCGAGCGCGACCGCCAGGTTGTCGTTGATGCGGTGGATCCAGCTCGCGCCCAGGCGCTGGCCCCACGGCGAGTAGTCGCGCGCGTCCTTGGCCTCGTCGTAGTAGACCGGGCCGGCGGTGGCGACGAAGGTCGGGCCGGTGTGGTCGAGCGGGTTGATCGTGGAGATGTCCACGGTGGCGGCGATGCCGCCGGCGATCAGGTCCGCCGACGGGGTCTTGTAGACCTTGACGGTGGAGACGATCTCGGTGGGGAACACTTCCCAGCGCACCGCGCGGTTGGGTTCGGAGGAGGCGATCTCACGGCCGTTGACGGTGCCCATGGTCATGCGCGGGCCCAGGCCGCGCACGGTGGCCAGGCTTTCGTTGCCGCGGTCGCGGGTGCCGTTGACGCCGGGCAGGCGCACCAGCGCCTCGGCCACGGTGACGTTGGGCATCTGCCCCATGTTGTCGGCGGAGATGACTTCCACCACGTGGTCGTCGAGCTGCTTGGCCTGCACCGCCTGTTCCAGGCTGGCGCGCTGGCCGACCACCATCACGTTGTCCAGGGTGACCGGCTGCTGGCCGGTCTTGGCGTCGGTCGTGGCATCGGGCTTGGCGGGTGGCGTGGCCGCGGGATCGGCGCTGGTGCTCTGCGCGTGCGCGGCGAAGCTGCCGGACAGGGCCAGGACGATGGCCGCGCCCAGCAGGGTGCGGGCGGCAGGGCGGTGCGCGCGCCGGCCGAGCGGGCGACGGGACTGTTCCAAAGGCATTTTTGTTCCCTCCCAGGACAAAAAGTGACCGAGCAAGTTGGCGTGGGCCGGAGGCGTCCGGCCCGGGAGGCATCGGCAGGGCGCCGTGCATGTCTGCGGGCTGTCCCGATCGCTGTCCTCGATGGCGTATCCGTCGACACGGCAGGGCATGCGCGGCATGTCCGGCGGCGGCGCCGTGGACATCCCCTTTCCGCTGCCCTGGCGCGCGAGAGACCGGGAGCGAGGATAGAAGCGACAGGCATTCCATTCCAATGAAGCATTTGCCGAGGGCTATCTCGTTTTGGAATGGATGTCGCGCGGCGCGTCTCGCTCCTCGCCACGCCACGCCACGCTCAGGTCGTGGTGGGCTGCGCCTGCAAGTCGAGCAGGGCGGCGGCCGCCGCGCCCAGGCCGCGTTCGCGGTGGCGCAGGACATGGAAGGTGCGTTCGGCCAGCGTCACCTCGATGCCCTGCAGGCGGCCGCTCTCCAGCCACGGCGCCGCGGCCAGTTGCGAGATCGCCGCCAGGCTGCGCCCGGCCTGGACCGCCGACAGCACCGCTTCGTTGGAGGGCAGGGACAGGGCCACGCGCAGGCGTTCCGGGGCGATGCCGGCATCGCGCAGCGCCGCCTCGAACGCCGAGCGCGTGCCCGAGCCAGGCTCGCGCATGATCCAGGTGCTGTCGGCGACCAGTCGCGCCAGCCTGGGGCGGCGGCGCCCGGCCAGCGGGTGGTCCGGTGCGGCCACCACGCGCAGCCGGTCGTGGTCCAGCGCCGAACTCAGCAGTTCAGGGGCCTGCACGCGGCCCTCGACGAAGCCCAGTTCGGCGCGTCCCTCGCGCACCGCGCGTGCCACGCTGTCGGTGTTGCCCACGCTCAGGCGGATCTCGATCTGCGGATAGCGCGCATGGAAGGCCATCAGCCGGGTCGGCAGCCAATAGCTGGCCACGGTCTGGCTGGCGTGCAGGTCGAGGGTGCCGCGCAGCACGCCGCGCCACTCGCTCAGCGCCAGTTCGGCCGCGCGGCTGCGCGCCAGGATCGCCTTGGCGTCCTCGCAGAACGCCGCACCGGCCGCGGTCAGCACCAGGCCGCGGCCGACCCGGTCGAACAGCGCTACCCCGTATTGCTGCTCCAACGCCTTGATCGCGGCACTGGCGGCCGACGGCGTGCGGTGCGCGGCCTGTGCACCCTGGGTCAGGTGCTGGCGCTCGGCCACCGCCACGAACAGGGCAAGTTGTTCCAGGGTCATGGGGGAGACCGTTCGGATAGACAGAATGAAGTGTGCGCAATTATGCGATGGATCGGAACGGTTCGCGGGCGCAGCCTGTCGCCACTTCGCTCCGGATCGCGCCCATGCACGTATCACTGCACCGACCTTCGGCCTTGCTGCCCGGGCTGGCCCTGGCCATCGGCGTGGCGGCCTTGGCCTGGCTGGCCGAGCGCGCGCAACTGCAGTGGCTGGGCCGGCGCTGGATCGACGCGCTGGTATTCGCGATCGTGCTCGGCACCTTGCTGCCCACGGCGTGGCGCCTGCCGCCGTCCACGCACGCCGGCATCGCCTTCGCCGCCAAGCTGCCGCTGGAGCTGGCCATCGTGCTGCTCGGCGCCTCGGTCGGGATCGGCGCCATCGGCGCTGCCGGCGGCCTGTTGCTGGGCGCCATCGCCGCGGTGGTGCTGCTGGCGATCGCCATCGGCTACGGCATCGGTCGCGCGCTGGGCCTGCCGTCGCAGCTGGCCACGCTGGTCGCCTGCGGCAATGCGATCTGCGGCAATTCGGCGATCGTGGCGGCGGCGCCGGTGATCGACGCCGACTCCGAGGATGTCGCTGCAGCGATCGCCTTCACCGCTGCGCTGGGCGTGCTGGTGGTGTTGCTGTTGCCGCTGGCGGTGCCCGTGCTGGGCCTGGATCAGCGCCACTACGGCATCCTCGCCGGCCTGACCGTGTACGCGGTGCCGCAGGTGCTGGCGGCGACCGTGCCGGTGGGCGCGCTGAGCGCGCAGGTCGGTGCGCTGGTCAAGCTGATGCGGGTGCTGATGCTCGGGCCGGTGATGCTGCTGCTGGGGCTGGTGCGTGGTGGATCATCAACACAGCGGCGCCCGACGCACGCGCTGGTGCCGTGGTTCGTGTTCGGCTTCGTCGGCATGATGGGCCTGCGCGCGCTGGGCGTGCTACCGGCGTCGCTCATCGAAGCGGCGCAGTCGCTGTCGCTGCTGTTCACCCTGGTGGCGATGGCCGCGTTGGGACTGTCGGTGAATCTGCGCACGGTGCTTGCGTCCGGCGGCCGCGTCTTGGCGGCCGGCACGCTCTCGCTGCTGGCACTGGCCAGCCTCAGCGTATTGCTGCTGCGCTGGTTGCCGTAGGCGTGGGCGCCGCAGTCCGCGTGCATCTGCAGCATTTCGCATCGCCTGCACCCACGTTCAACCAAGCGCTCACGAAAGGCCGCGGAGCATGGCGATACCTGTCATGCAAAGGAGATTGTCATGCGTCATTCCCGTTCCGCTTTCTCTCTGGCGCTGATGTCGGTTCTCGGCGTCGGCCTTGCGCATGCGCAGACCGATACGTCCGGCCAGGCCGGCAGTCCCGATCCCGGCGCGATGCACCAGCAAGCGCCGTCGACGTCTGCCGCGCAGACGTCGACCGGCATGCAGGGCGCGCAAGGCGCGCGCGCGTCCGCGCTCGACGAAAAGCAGGCGCTTGGCGTGCTGTCGGCGATCAACACCAGCGAGATCAACGCCGGCAACCTGGCCTTGCAGAAGCAGGTCAAGGGCCCGGTGCGCGACTACGCCATGCAGATGGTCAAGGAGCACTCGGACAACAACGCCAAGATCGCGCCGTGGGGGCCTGATGCGAAAGCCGCGCCGGCGCAGCAGCAGATGCAGCAGGCCAAGGCGGAGGCCGGCAAGCTGCAGGCCCTGGACGGCGACCGCTTCGAACAGGCCTATGTCATGGCGATGGTCAAGGATCACCAGGCCGCGCTGCAGATGCTCGACAGCACCCTGATCCCCGTCGCGAAGACCCCGGACGTGGCCGCGCATCTGCGCACCACGCGCGCCCACGTGGCCGAGCACCTGGCCAAGGCGCAGCAGTTGCGGAGCGCCGGCGCGCCATCGGCGGCGCCGGCCCGTTGAGCGTCGTGCGGGTCTCGGCCGCCATGCCGAGATCCGCGCTTTCGTGCGTCGCGCCTCTTCCTTGGCCAGCGTGTGGCAGGTCGCGCCGCGACCAGACTTGCTGAGCCCGGCATCTGGTGTGCCTGGTTGCCGTGTCTGCTTGCGGTCCATCGGCTGCACAAGAGCACAAGAGCGCGTGCCGCTGTCCAAAGGTATGGCTGTCGAACGGTGTAATAGTCTCCGCGCAGACGGCGGCCTAAGGTAGCGGCCATCTTCCTCCGCATCGTCGGGTCGCCCCATGGGCCACGATCACAGCCACGCCCCTACCGAAATCCGCCACGAGCGCCCTCTGTGGTGGGCCCTCGGCCTCACCGCGCTGTTCCTGGTGGTGGAGGTCGCCGGCGCCTTCCTCACCAACAGCCTGGCGCTGCTGTCCGACGCCGCGCACATGGCCACCGATACGCTGGCGCTGATGATCGCGCTGATCGCGGTGCGGCTGAGCCGGCGCCCGCCCGATGCCAAGCGCAGCTACGGCTACGCGCGGCTGGAGGCGCTGGGCGCGCTGGTCAATGGCGCGCTGCTGTTCGTGGTCGCCGGCTACATCCTGTGGGAGGCGGTGCAGCGCTTCCGCCAGCCGCAGGAGATCGCCACCGTCGGCATGCTCGGCATCGCCGCGTTCGGCCTGCTGATCAACCTGATCTCGATGCGCCTGCTCAAGGCCGGCAGCGGCGAGAGCCTCAACATGAAGGGCGCCTACCTGGAAGTGTGGAGCGACATGCTCGGCTCGGTCGCGGTGATCGTCGGCGCGCTGGCGATCCGCGTCACCGGCTGGAAGCTGATCGATCCGATCCTGGCGGTGCTGATCGGCCTGTGGGTGTTGCCGCGGACCTGGGTGTTGCTGCGCGAAGCGGTCAACGTGCTGCTGGAGGGCGTGCCCAAGGGCGTGGACCTGGATGCGGTGCGCGGCTACCTGCAGGCCGCGCCCGGCGTGGCCAGCGTGCACGACCTGCACGTGTGGGCGCTGGCCTCCAGCACCCCGGCGCTGACCGCGCACGTGGTGGTGGCCGAGGGCGGCGATGCCGATGCAGTGCGCGCCGCGCTATGCGATGGCCTGCATGCGCAGTTCGACATCGACCACATCACCTTGCAGATGGAAGCCGGCCATTGCGGCGCCACGCCGTGCGGCGCGCCGGCGGCGGGCGAGGGTGGTGGGCACGGCCATCACGGGCATGGTCATGACGATCATGCTCATGGGCATCGCGCACATGGGCATGCGCACGGGCACTCGCATCCGTAATTGGCGCTGCTGCGCGATGACGTGCGTGCAGGCGCAGCGTGCGTCTTTCGTTGGGAGTTGGTCGCCTGCGTTTACCGGGAATGCCGGTCGCGGCTGAAGCCGCTCCTGCAAGTCCTACAGGGGTGTCCGCCTCGACGGCTGCGCTTCACCCGGCGCCATGAGCCGCTTTCGTAGCAGCGGCTTCAGCCGCGACGAGCTTTCCCAATATCGCCTGTCGCGGTTGAAACCGCTCCTACATGGAATCGCCTGAGCGCCTCAGACCACCGGTTCGCGCAACGCCGGCGACTCCCAACCCGGACGCGGGGCGAAACGCTCGCCGTAGCGCGTGTGCAGGGCGCGCAGGCGCGCCAGCAGGACATCGGCGCCGGCGGCGCGGATGTACTGGATCGGGCCGCCGCGGAACGGGGCGAAGCCGGTGCCGAAGATCACGCCGGCATCGAGCAGGTCGGCATCGGCGACCACGCCCTCGTGCAGGCAGGCCACCGCTTCGTTGAGCAGCGGCAGGATCAGGCGGTCTTCCAGGTCGTCCGGCGCGCGGTAGTCCTTCGGCAGTTCGGGCTTCTTGGCGCGGCCGTTCTCCCACGCGTACAGGCCCTGACCGTCCTTCTTGCCGCGCTTGCCCGGCTCCACCGTCTGCAGTGCCGCCGGAATCGGCAGGCCCAGGAACGGTGCCAGTTCGGCGCCCACGCCCGCGGCCACGTCCAGGCCCACGGTGTCGATCAGTTCGATCGGCCCCATCGGCATGCCGAACTTGACCGCGGCCTTGTCGATCGCCGGGCCGGGAATGCCTTCGGCATAGGCGGTGGCCGCTTCCAGCATGTACGGGAACAGCACGCGGTTGACCAGGAAGCCGGGCGTGCCGGCAACCGGCACCGGCAACTTGTCGATCGCCTTGCAGAAGGCGGCCAGCCGCTTCTGGTTCTCCGGCGCCAGGCCGTCGTGACAGACGATCTCCACCAGCGGCATCTGCGCGACCGGGTTGAAGTAGTGCAGGCCGCCGAACTGCGCCGGGCGCTGGATGTGCTCGCGCAGTTCGGTCAGCGGGATCGAGGAGGTGTTGGTGCTGAGCAGCGCATTCGGCTGCATGCGCGGTTCCAGCGACTGGTACAGCTCGCGCTTGGCCTGCGGGTTCTCGATGATCGCCTCGATCACCAAGTCGGCGCTCGGCACGCCGTCGCCGGCCAGGTCGCCCTTCAGCCGTGCCGCCACCGCCGGGCGCTTGCTGTCGTCCTTGACCCGCTTGGCGAACAGGTCGCCGGCGCGGCTCAGCGCCCCGTCGATGAAGCGCTGCTCGCGGTCCTGCAGGGTCACCTCGAAGCCCTTGTAGGCCGACCAGGCGGCGATGTCGCCGCCCATCACCCCGGCGCCGACCACGTGCACGTGGCGGATGCCGTGCTCCTTCCCGCCCAGCGCCTTGAGCCGCTCGGTGAGGAAGAAGATGCGGATCAGGTTGCGCGCGGTCGGCGTGCTGGCCAGCTTGACCACCGCCTTGCGCTCGGCGTCCAGGCGCGCCTGGATGCCGCTGCCGCCGCTGCGTTCCCACACCCCGATCAGCGCGTACGGCGCCGGGTAGTGCTCCTTGCGCGCCTTGCGCGCCACCTGCTTGCGCATCTGCGGCGCCAGCAGCTTGCGCGCCGGCCAGGTATTGGTGGCCCAGGCGGTGGCGCGCTGCTTGAAGGGACGGGCGGTGCCGGACAGCGCCAGCGCCACCGCGGTATCGGTGAGCACGGCGGGCGCGGCGACCTTGTCGACCAGGCCCATCGCGCGTGCCGCCGAGGCCGACACGGTGCGCCCGGTGAGCATCAGGTCCATCGCCGCCGGCGCGCCGATCAGCCGCGGCAGGCGCGCGCTGCCGCCCCAGCCGGGGAAGATGCCGAGCTTGGTCTCGGGCAGGCCGATGCGGGTGGCCGCATCGCTGGAGGCGACGCGGTAGCGGCAGGCCAGGGCGATCTCGGTGCCGCCGCCCATGCAGAAGCCGTGGATCGCCGCGACCGTGGGGCAGGGCAGCTCGGCGAGTTTCTGGAACGTGGCCTGGCCGCGGCGGATGGCGTCGTTGACGGTGCCGCGGCGGTCGAATTCCTGGAATTCCTTGAGATCGGCGCCGGCGATGAAACCGTTGTCCTTGGCCGAGCGGATCACCACGCCCTTGGGCGGGTCGATGGCGATGCGCTCGAGCAGGTCGCCCAGCTCCAGCAGCACGTCCTGCGACAGCGCGTTGACGGGGGCGTCCTGGCGATCGAGGCTGAGCACGACCACGCCGTCCCCGCGGATGTCCGCCTGCCAGTGACTGAATCGGAGCCCGTCGAAGCCTGAAAGCATGGGGAGGACCATCCGCTTGTGTATGGAGAAGATCGTTATCATCCAGAGGTTGTTTCCGTCGCGTCAAATCCCAATGCAGGGGAATTGAGGCGCGTCCCGCGACCGCTGGCCTTGCGCCAGCCTAACGGAACGCCGGTTAACGTCGTGGGGCGGCGATCCGCTGAGGGGCGCTGAACTTTTTTCCGAATTGGCGGTCAGAGGGTCCGACGTAGGTTGGGCTGACAGGAGTGCGGCCCGCTATGGCCGATGTCGAAACACCCCAGGAGCTGGACCTGGAACTGGTCCGGCGTGTGCAGCGCGGCGAAAGCGCGGCGTTCGATGTGCTGGTGCGCAAGTACCAGCATCGGATCGTCGGCCTGATCGGGCGCTACATCGCCGACTGGAGCGAATGTCAGGACGTGGCCCAGGACACTTTCATCCGCGCCTACCGCGCGATCGGGAGTTTCCGCGGCGACGCCCAGTTCTCCACATGGTTGCACCGGATCGCCGTGAACACCGCCAAGAACTACCTGGTCGCGCACAACCGCAGGCCGCCCACCGACGATGTCGACGTGCTCGATGCCGAGCAGTTCGACAGCGGCACTCGGCTGCGCGACACCGACACGCCCGAGCGCGAGCTGATGCGCCAGGAACTGGAGCGCACGGTGATGAAGGCGGTCGACGCCTTGCCGGAAGAGTTGCGCACCGCCATCACCCTGCGCGAGGTGGAGGGCATGAGCTACGAGGACATCGCGCAGAAGATGGGCTGCCCGATCGGCACCGTGCGTTCGCGGATCTTCCGCGCCCGCGAGGCCATCGACGCCGAACTCCGTCCCCTGCTGGATACCGACAGCGCCACCCGTGAGCGACACCGCGTATGACCGATAGCACGCCCTTTCCCAAGCCAGTGCCGGCGCCCGACAGCGCAGCGCCGGACAAGTTCGAGCTGCACTACCGGCAGCAACTGTCCGCGCTGATCGACGGCGAACTGCCGGCCGACGAAGCGCGCTTCGTGCTGCGCCGGCTGCAGCACGACGAGGAATTGTCCGGCTGCCACGAGCGCTGGCAGCTGTGCGGCGACATCCTGCGCGGCCGCGTCAGCGTGCCGGCGCCCAGCGATTTCAGTGCCCGCGTGCGCCAGGCGGTGGCCGCCGAAGCGCAGCAGGCCGCGCGTGCCGAGGCGGCCAGCGCCACCGGCAAGCGCCGCAGCTGGCGCTGGGGCGGCAGTGCGGCCCTGGCCGCCTCGGTCGCGGTGCTCGCGCTGTTCGTGACCCAGCGCCTGCCGCAGACCCCCGAGGCGTTGCCGCCGGCGCAGGTCGCCGATGCCGCCGCGCCGACCCCAACGCCGGCCGCCGCCACGCCGCAGG
>NZ_JAGHWV010000021.1:0-58062 GCF_017746095.1 Xanthomonas sp. D-109 | reverse complement strand
CGCGGCACCGTGGTGACCGGTCGTATCGAGCGCGGCATCATCAAGGTGGGCGACGAAATCGAAATCGTCGGCATCCGTGCCACGCAGAAGACCACCGTGACCGGCGTGGAAATGTTCCGCAAGCTGCTGGATCAGGGCCAGGCGGGCGACAACGCGGGTCTGCTGCTGCGCGGCACCAAGCGTGACGACGTGGAGCGCGGCCAGGTGCTGTGCAAGCCGGGTTCGATCAAGCCGCACACCGACTTCGAAGCCGAAGTGTACGTGCTGTCGAAGGACGAGGGTGGCCGTCACACTCCGTTCTTCAAGGGCTACCGTCCGCAGTTCTACTTCCGCACCACCGACATCACCGGTGCGGTGCAGCTGCCGGAAGGCGTGGAGATGGTGATGCCGGGCGACAACGTCAAGATGGTGGTGACGCTGATCAACCCGGTGGCGATGGACGAAGGCCTGCGCTTCGCGATCCGCGAAGGCGGCCGCACCGTCGGCGCCGGCGTGGTGGCCAAGATCATCAAGTAATGCCCTCTGGCGGCGCAGGCCGCCGGTTACATCGCCAGCGACCGCGGTCGCCGGCATCGCGAAGGGTCGGCGCACGCCGGCCCTTCGTCGTTTCGGGCCATGCAGAAATCTTGCGATTTGCTGCACCGTGGTGTTGCGGAGGCGTGAAGTCGTCGCTATAATGCGCGGCTCGGCGTTCCTGGGTAGGGCGCCGGCAAGACAGCGAAAAGAGAGGCAGGATGCCGCTCGTGTTCGCAGGACCGGGAAGGTCGCGTCGCATGGAGCACTCAACAACCCTGGGTTGTTGACGCTGCTCTAGCTGCGCATTATACTTTTCCGTCTGGGCAGGCCGGGTCGACTGGTCTGCCCCAGTTTTTGGGGCGGAGGAATGCCCCCGCCGAGCCGGATGCTCTGCGGTACGACATCAGGAAACAACCGGGGCAGGTATCCCAGAGGCCTTGCCCGTCGCTCTTTTAACGAAGGAACCCACCGTCATGGCGGACCAAAAGATCCGGATTCGGCTGAAGGCGTTCGATCATCGTTTGATCGACCGTTCGGCCAGCGAGATCGTCGAGACGGCCAAGCGGACCGGCGCGCAAGTGCGTGGCCCGATCCCGCTGCCGACCAAGATCGAACGCTACACCATCCTCGTTTCCCCGCACGTCGACAAGGACGCGCGTGACCAGTACGAGACCCGCACGCACAAGCGCGTGCTCGACATCGTCGACCCCAACGACAAGACCGTGGACGCGCTGATGAAGCTCGAACTCGCGGCTGGCGTCGATGTCCAGATCAAGTTGACCTGAGGACTACGACCATGACGAAGAAGTATTCGTTGGGCTTCGTGGGCCGCAAGGCCGGCATGAGTCGCGTCTTCACCGAAGACGGCCGCTCCATCCCGGTCACCCTGATCGAAGCGACCCCGAACCGCATCACCCAGCTCAAGACCGTCGAAGCCGACGGCTACAGCGCCGTGCAGATCACCGTGGGCGCCCGTCGCGCCGCGCTGGTCAACAAGCCGGCGTCCGGCCATTTCGCCAAGGCGAAGGTCGAAGCGGGTCGCGGCCTGTGGGAGTTCCGCGTCGAGGACGCGCAGCTGGGCGAGTTCGCCGTCGGCGGCGAAATCAAGGCGGACATCTTCGCCGTCGGCCAGAAGGTCGACGTCCAGGGCGTCACCAAGGGTAAGGGCTTCCAGGGCACCATCAAGCGGCACAACTTCCGCATGGGCGATGCCACCCACGGTAACTCGCTGTCGCATCGCGCGCCGGGTTCGCTGGGTCAGCGCCAGACCCCGGGTCGTGTTTTCCCGGGCAAGAAGATGTCCGGCCACATGGGCGCTGTGCAGCAGAGCACGCAGAATCTGGAAGTGGTCAAGGTCGATGTCGAGCGTGGCCTGATCGCCATTCGCGGCGCTGTGCCTGGCGCTGCCGGTGGCGACGTGATCGTGCGTCCGGCTAGCAAGGCATAAGGAGAGATGACGATGGAACTCGTTATCACGGGTAGCAACAACAAGGTCTCGGTCTCCGACGCCGTGTTCGGCCGCGATTTCAGCGAGGATCTGGTTCACCAGGTCGTCGTCGCCTATCGCAACGCCGGCCGCGCCGGCACCAAGGCGCAGAAGACGCGTTCGGAAGTCAACGGCACCACCAAGAAGTCGAAGAAGCAGAAGGGCGGTGGCGCTCGCCACGGCGCGCTGACCGCTCCGATCTTCGTCGGCGGTGGCGTGACCTTCGCGGCCAAGCCGCGCAGCTTCGAGCAGAAGGTCAACCGCAAGATGTACCGCGCGGCCATCTGCGCGATCCTCTCGGAACTGAACCGCCAGGGCCGCCTGATGGTCGTCGACGCGTTCGACGTCGAGGCCAGCAAGACCAAGGGCCTGGTCGAGAAGCTGAAGGGTCTGGAAGTGGGCAAGCGCCCGCTGATCGTGACCGAAGAGGCGTCCGAGCATCTGTACCTGTCCGCCCGCAACCTTCCCTACGTGGAAGTGCGCGACGTGCAGGGCCTGGATCCGGTGTCGCTGGTCGGGGCCGATACGGTCGTGATCACCGCCGATGCGGTCAAGAAGGTCGAGGAGTGGCTGGCATGAGCAGCAACGAAAAAATCTTCAGCGTGCTGCGCGCTCCGCGTGTCTCCGAAAAGACCGCGCGCCTGCAGGAACTCTCCAATCAGTACGTCTTCGAGATTTCGAACGAAGCCACCAAGGCCGATGTCAAGGCCGCGGTCGAGCAGCTGTTCGACGTCAAGGTCGAGTCGGTCAACGTGTTGAACGTCAAGGGCAAGAACAAGTCCTTCCGTTCGCGCAGCGGTCGTCGCGGCGATTGGCGCAAGGCGTACGTGCGTCTGGCCGAAGGCCAGTCCATCGACGTAACGGCCAAGGCCTGAGGTACATCCCATGCCATTGATGAAATTCAAGCCCACCTCCGCAGGCCGTCGTTCGGCCGTGCGCGTGGTCACGCCCGATCTGCACAAGGGCGCCCCGCACGCTGCACTGGTGGAAAAGCAGAGCAAGTCCGGTGGTCGTAACCACCACGGCCGCATCACCACCCGCCACGTCGGCGGTGGCCACAAGCAGCACTACCGCGTCATCGACTTCAAGCGCAACAAGGAAGGTATCCCGGCGCGCGTGGAGCGGATCGAATACGATCCCAACCGCACCGCCCATATCGCCCTGCTGTGCTACGCCGACGGCGAGCGCCGCTACATCATCGCGCCGAAGGGCCTGAAGGCCGGCGACCAGGTGATTGCGGGTTCGGATGCGCCGATCAAGACCGGCAACACCCTGCCGCTGCGCAACATCCCGGTCGGTACCACCGTCCACGGGATCGAGCTGAAGCCGGGCAAGGGCGCGCAGATCGCGCGTGCCGCCGGCGCCGCGGTGCAGCTGGTCGCGCGTGAAGGCATCTACGCCACCCTGCGTCTGCGCTCCGGCGAAATGCGCAAGGTGCCGTCCGAGTGCCGCGCCACCATCGGCGAAGTCGGCAACGACGAGCACAACCTCGAGAAGCTGGGCAAGGCGGGCGCCAAGCGCTGGCGTGGCGTGCGTCCGACCGTTCGCGGTGCGGCCATGAACCCGGTCGACCACCCGCACGGTGGTGGTGAGGCGAAGGCCGGTCAGGGTAATCCGCATCCGGTCACCCCGTGGGGTGTCCCGACCAAGGGTTACAAGACGCGCCATAACAAGCGCACCGAACAATTCATCGTCCGCGATCGTAGGGGCTAATCGACCATGGCACGTTCACTCAAGAAGGGCCCGTTCGTCGATCACCACCTCGTCAAGAAGGTGGAGGCCGCGGCCGGTAGCAAGCGTCCGATCAAGACCTGGTCGCGTCGCTCGATGATCCTGCCGGAGATGGTGGGTTTCACCATCGCCGTGCATAACGGCAAGAACCACGTTCCGGTGCTGGTCAACGAGAACATGGTCGGCCACAAGCTCGGCGAATTTGCCGTCACCCGGACCTTCAAGGGTCACGGTGGCGACAAGAAGTCGAGCCGGTAAGGAGAGATGACGATGGAAGCGAAAGCAATCCTGCGCACCGCGCGCATCTCCCCGCAGAAGGCCCGCCTGGTCGCCGACCAGGTGCGCGGTCTTTCCGCCGAGCGGGCGGTCAACCTGCTGAAGTTCTCGGACAAGAAGGCTGCCCACCTGATCAAGAAGGTGGTGGAGTCGGCGATCGCCAATGCCGAGAACAATCAGGGCGCGGATGTCGACGAGCTGAAGGTCAAGACCATCATGGTTGATGAAGGTCCGACCCTGAAGCGTTTCATGGCGCGGGCGAAAGGCCGCGGTACCCGCATCCTCAAGCGCACCAGCCACATCACTGTGGTTGTGGGCGCCGCCAAGTAAGCGGAAAGGAAAAGACGATGGGTCATAAAGTTCATCCGATCGGAATCCGCCTGGGTATCGCCAAGGACTGGAATTCCAAGTGGTACGCCAACAAGGCCGAGTTCGCCGGTTACCTGGCAGCCGACCTCAAGGTCCGCGAAATGCTGCGCAAGAAGCTGGCGCAGGCGGGCATCAGCAAGATCCTGATCGAGCGTCCGGCCAAGACCGCGCGCGTGACGATCCACACCGCCCGCCCGGGCGTGGTGATCGGCAAGCGCGGTGAGGACATCGAGAAGCTGCGCAAGGAAGTGAGCGAGATGATGGGCGTCCCCGCCCACATCAACGTCACCGAAGTGCGCAAGCCGGAGCTGGATGCGCAGCTGGTCGCCGAGTCGATCGCGCAGCAGCTGGAGCGTCGCATCATGTTCCGCCGCGCGATGAAGCGCTCGGTCGGCAACGCGATGCGCCTGGGTGCCCTGGGCATCAAGGTCAACGTCGCCGGCCGTCTGAACGGTGCGGAAATCGCCCGTTCCGAGTGGTACCGCGAGGGCCGCGTGCCGCTGCACACGCTGCGTGCCGACATCGACTATGGCTTCGCCGAAGCCAAGACGACCTACGGCATCATCGGCATCAAGGTCTGGATCTACAAGGGCGAGATCTTCGATTTCTCCCAGGTTGGCCAGGAAAAGCAGGACGATTCCCCGCGCAACGATCGTAACGATCGCGGCGACCGTGGCGACCGTCCGTCGCGTCCGGCCCGTGAAGCGAGGTAACGGCAATGTTGCAACCCAAGCGAACCAAATACCGCAAGATGCACAAGGGTCGTAACGACGGCCTGGCGTGGAGCGGAAACGCCGTCAGCTTCGGCGAGTACGGGCTGAAGGCCACGGCGCACGGTCAGCTGACCGCGCGCCAGATCGAAGCGGCACGCCGCTCGATCAGCCGCTACGTCAAGCGCGGCGGCAAGATGTGGATCCGCGTGTTCCCGGACAAGCCGATCACCAAGAAGCCGATCGAAGTGCGAATGGGCTCCGGTAAGGGTAACGTCGAGTACTGGGTCGCGCAGATCCAGCCCGGTCGCATGATCTATGAAATCGAAGGCGTCGGCGAAGATGTCGCGCGCGAGGCGTTCCGCCTGGCCGCTGCCAAGCTTTCGGTGACCACCACCTTCGTGACCCGGACGGTACGCTGATGGACATCAAACAACTCCGCGAGAAGTCGGCCGACGATCTGAAGGCCCACCTGACCGATCTGCGCAAGGAGCAGTTCGCCCTGCGCATGCAGCAGGTCACCGGGCAGCTGCCGAAGACTCACGAAACCCGCCGGGTGCGCCGCGAGATCGCTCGCGTCAAGCACCTGCTCGGCAGCACGAAGTAAGGATGGCCGCGATGAGCGACAATAACGAAAGCAAGACGCTGCGCACGGTCGAAGGCCGTGTGGTCAGCAACAAGATGGACAAGACCGTCACCGTGCTGGTGGAGCGTCAGGTCAAGCATGCGCTGTACGGCAAGTACATCAAGCGCTCGACCAAGCTCCACGCCCACGATGCCGACAACGCCTGCAACGAAGGCGATGTCGTGCGCGTGACCGAGATTGCGCCGATGTCCAAGACCAAGAACTGGCGGGTGGTGGAAATCGTCACCCGCGCGGCCGAATAAGGGAGATCTGAATCATGATCCAGATGCAGAGCTACCTCGACGTCGCCGACAATTCCGGTGCCAAGGAAGTGATGTGCATCAAGGTGCTCGGCGGCTCCAAGCGCCGCTACGCGCACATTGGCGACATCATCAAGGTCACCGTCAAGGACGCGATCCCGCGCGGCAAGGTCAAGAAGGGCGAAGTCTACGACGCCGTCGTCGTGCGTACCCGCAAGGGTGTGCGTCGTCCGGACGGTTCGTTGATCCGCTTCGACGGCAACGCCGCGGTGTTGCTCAACAACAAGCAGGAGCCGATCGGTACGCGCATCTTCGGGCCTGTGACCCGCGAGCTGCGTTCCGAGAAGTTCATGAAGATCGTCTCGCTCGCTCCCGAAGTGCTGTGAGCGGAGGACATACACATGGCTAACCGTATCAAGAAGGGCGACCAGGTCGTCGTCACCACCGGCAAGGACAAGGGCAAGCAGGGCGAAGTCGTCCGCGTCGACGGCGACCGCGTGGTCGTCTCCAACGCGAACATCGTCAAGCGCCACACCAAGCCGAACCCGCAGGCGGGCGTCGCCGGCGGCGTGGTCGAGCGCGAAGCGTCGATCCATATCTCCAACGTTGCGATCCTCAACCCGGCCACGGGCAAGGGCGACCGCGTTGGCTTCAAGGTGCTGGAGGATGGACGCAAACTGCGTGTGTTCCGCTCCAGCGGTGAGGCGCTCGACGCCTGAGGAATGACACAATGACTTCCCGTCTCGAAAAGATCTACAAGGAAGAAGTGGTACCGGCTCTGATGAAGAAGTTCGGTTACACCAATCCGATGGAAGTGCCGAAGCTGGTCAAGGTCACGCTGAACATGGGCGTGGGCGAAGCCGCGACGAACAAGAAGATCCTGGAAAACGCCGTTGCCGACATGGCCAAGGTCTCCGGCCAGAAGCCGGTGGTGACCAAGTCGCGCATCTCGGTGGCCTCGTTCAAGATCCGCGATGGCTGGCCGATCGGCTGCAAGACCACGCTGCGTCGCGCCAAGATGTACGAGTTCCTGGACCGCCTGATCAACATCTCGCTGCCGCGCGTGCGCGACTTCCGTGGTGTCTCGGGGCGTTCGTTCGACGGCCGCGGCAACTTCAACATGGGCGTGAAGGAGCAGATCATCTTCCCGGAAATCGACTTCGACGCCGTCGACGCGATCCGCGGCATGGATATCGCCATCACCACCACCGCCAAGACCGACGCCGAAGCCAAGGCGCTGCTCGAAGCGTTCAAGTTCCCGTTCCGTAACTGATTGACAGCCGGGATTCGGGATTCGGGATTCGGGATGGAAAGGGCGCTGCGCCCGTCACATCCCGGGTTCTGAAAATCTCCAATCCCCACTCTCGAATCCCGAGGATTTACAGATGGCAAAGACCTCCATGGTCAACCGCGACATCAAGCGCAAGAAGCTGGCGAAGAAGTTCGCCGACAAGCGCGATGCGCTGAAGAAGATCATCGCCTCCGGCACCGCCTCGTACGACGAGAAGGCCGAGGCCGTGACCAAGCTGCAGAAGCTGCCGCGCGATTCGTCGCCGAGCCGCCAGCGCACCCGTTGCGAACTGTCGGGCCGCCCGCGTGGCGTGTACGGCAAGTTCGGCCTGGGCCGCAACATGCTGCGCAAGGCGACCATGAACGGCGACGTTCCGGGCCTGCGCAAGGCCAGCTGGTAATTCCAGCGGCGCCGGTCCCGTTCGCGGGGCCGGGCAGGGCGGTCTGGCCGCCCGCGTGTCGTTCAGACAACGAGTCCGACGCAAGTCGGACTTTTTGTCGTATACTCCCGCTCCTTGCCTCGCGGCAGGGACGGGTATGGCAGCCGCCGCGGGTTCCTCCGGCGGCTGCGCTTCACCCCCTGCGTCATTCCACCGCTCCACCACACAAGATTTTCGCGAAAGCGGATATCGGTGCACTCAAAGGTAGACACCATGAGCATGACTGATCCCATCGCCGACCTGCTGGTCCGCATCAAGAATGCGGCCGCGGTTGGCAAGCCGACGGTGAAGATGCCGTCCTCCAAGATCAAGGTTGCGATCGCGGAAGTGCTGAAGGCCGAAGGCTACATCAGCGATCTGCGCGTCAACGCGATCGAGAACAACAAGTCCGAACTGGAAATCGTGCTGAAGTATTTCGAGGGCCGTCCGGTCATCGATACGCTCAAGCGCGTGTCGCGTTCGGGTCTGCGCCAGTACCGCGGCAAGACCGAGCTGCCGAAGGTTCTCGGCGGTCTGGGCGTTGCCATCATTTCCACGTCCAAGGGCATCATGACCGATGCGCAGGCCCGTCAGGCCGGCGTCGGTGGCGAAGTCCTGTGCTTCGTGGCCTAAGGGAAGGAGCACTCATATGTCCCGCGTAGCCAAGAAGCCGATCTCCCTCCCGAAGGGCGTCGAACTCACCGTCCAGGCCGATCAGTTCAGCGTCAAGGGCCCGAAGGGCACCCTGTCGCTGGCCAAGCCGGCCGGCGTCGAAATCAAGCAGGAAAACGGTGTCGCCACGCTGTCGGCGAACGATCCGTCGCACATCGCCATCACCGGCACCGTCCGCGCCATCCTGGCGAACATGGTGCAGGGCGTGTCCGCGGGCTTCGAGCGCAAGCTCGAGCTGGTGGGCGTCGGCTACCGCGCCACGATGCAGGGCAAGGACCTGAGCCTGGCGCTCGGCTTCTCGCACCCGATCGTGTTCGTCGCGCCGGAGGGTATCACCCTGACCGCGCCGACGCAGACCGAGATCCTGGTGCAGGGCGCCGACAAGCAGCGCGTCGGCGAAGTCGCCGCCAAGATCCGCGGTTTCCGTCCGCCGGAGCCCTACAAGGGCAAGGGTGTGAAGTACGCCGGTGAAGCCATCATTCGCAAGGAAGCCAAGAAGGCCTAAGCCAGGTCCTTCCGCCAGGAGTCCGGCCTCGCGAGGCCGGATTCCCCACGAACGCCTCGCTTCCTTCAGCTTCCGTAGGACACAGACATGACCATCAACAAGAACATCGCCCGCCTGCGTCGCGCCAAGTCGACCCGCGCTCACATCCGCGAGCTCGGCGTCGCCCGCCTGTCGGTGCTGCGCACCGGCCAGCACCTGTACGCGCAGGTCTTCACCGCCGACGGCTCCAAGGTGCTCGCCGCGGCGAACACGCTGCAGGCCGACGTCAAGGACGGCCTGAAGAACGGCAAGAACAGCGACGCCGCCGCCAAGGTCGGCAAGCTGATCGCCGAGCGCGCCAAGGCCGCGGGCGTCGAGAAGGTCGCCTTCGACCGCTCGGGCTACCGCTACCACGGCCGCATCAAGGCGCTGGCCGACGCCGCGCGCGAAGGCGGCCTGCAGTTCTGATCCTTGCGGGTGCGGCGATGCCGTGCCCGTCCCGTCGATGCGGGCTGCATCGGACCTTGGCGCGCCTTCTGCGCGCGTCCGGGGAACACGGCTCCAGACCACAACCACAAGCGGCAACGAAGCCGTAAATCTTTTCCTCTATCAAGGACATCACAATGGCTGAAGAACAGCGTGCACCGCGGGGTCGTGATCGCGACCGCAACCGCGAAGAGAAAGTCGACGACGGCATGATCGAGAAGCTGGTCGCGGTCAACCGCGTCAGCAAGACGGTCAAGGGCGGTCGCCAGTTCACCTTCACCGCGCTGACCGTGGTCGGCGACGGCAACGGCAAGATCGGCTTCGGTTACGGCAAGGCGCGCGAAGTGCCGGTCGCGATCCAGAAGTCGATGGAGTATGCGCGCAAGGGCATGCTCAACATCGATCTGAACAACGGCACCCTGTGGCACCCGGTGAAGTCCGGCCACGGCGCGGCGCGCGTGTTCATGATGCCGGCCTCGGAAGGTACCGGCGTGATCGCCGGCGGCGCGATGCGCGCCGTGCTGGAAGCGGTGGGCGTGAAGAACGTGCTGGCCAAGGCCGTCGGTTCGCGCAACCCGATCAACCTGGTGCGCGCCACCCTGCGCGGCCTGGAAGACATGCAGTCGCCGGCCCGCATCGCGGCCAAGCGCGGCAAGAAGGTGGAGGATCTGACCCATGGCTAATGAATCCACCAAGACCGTCAAGGTGCGCCTGGTGCGCGGCCTGCGTGGTACCCAGTCGCGTCACCGCCTGTCGGTGCGTGCCCTGGGCCTGAACAAGCTCAACGATGTGCGCGAACTGAAGGACAGCCCGCAAGTGCGCGGCCTGATCAACAAGGTTCAGTACCTCGTCCAGGTTGAGGAGTAATCGACCATGACTTTGCATCTGAATGATCTGAAGCCCGCGCCGGGCGCGCGCACCGAGCGCACCCGCGTCGGTCGCGGCATCGGTTCCGGCCTGGGCAAGACCGCCGGCCGCGGCCACAAGGGTTCGTTCGCGCGCAAGGGCGGCGGCAAGATCAAGGCCGGCTTCGAAGGCGGTCAGACCCCCATGCAGCGCCGTCTGCCGAAGATCGGCTTCCGTTCGAAGATGGCCAAGGACACCGCCGAAGTGCTGTCCTACCAGCTCGACAACCTGCCGGCTGGCGAGATCGATTTCGCCGCGCTGCGCGCCGCGAAGCTGGTCCCGAGCACCGCGAAGAAGGCCAAGGTGGTCCTGAAGGGCGAACTGACCAAGAAGTTCGTGCTGAAGGGCGTCGCCGCGACCGCCGGTGCCAAGGCGGCAATCGAAGCTGCCGGCGGCAGCGTGCAGGAGTAACACGCAGATGGCGCAGGCTGGCATGGGGAATCTCGGCGGCGGGCTCGGCAAGTTCACGGAACTTCGCCAGCGCCTGTTGTTCGTCATCGGCGCATTGATCGTCTACCGCATCGGCTGCTATGTGCCGGTGCCGGGCGTCAATCCCGAAGCCATGCTTGCGCTGATGCAGGCGCAGGGCGGCGGCATCGTGGACATGTTCAACATGTTCTCGGGCGGCGCCCTGCACCGTTTCAGCATCTTCGCGCTGAACGTGATGCCGTACATCTCGGCATCGATCGTGATCCAGCTGGCCACGCACATCTTCCCGTCGCTGAAGGCGATGCAGAAGGAAGGCGAGTCGGGCCGGCGCAAGATCACCCAGTATTCGCGCATCGGCGCGGTGCTGCTGGCGGTGGTGCAGGGCGGCAGTATCGCCCTGGCGCTGCAGAACCAGACCGCACCGGGCGGCGCGCCGGTGGTGTACGCCCCCGGCATGGGCTTCGTGCTCACCGCGGTGATCGCGTTGACCGCCGGCACCATCTTCCTGATGTGGGTCGGCGAGCAGGTGACCGAGCGCGGCATCGGCAACGGCGTCTCGCTGATCATCTTCGCCGGCATCGTCGCCGGCCTGCCGGCGGCGGCGATCCAGACCGTCGAGGCCTTCCGCGACGGCAACATGAGCTTCATCGCGCTGCTGCTGATCGTGCTGACTATCCTCGCCTTCACCCTGTTCGTGGTGTTCGTCGAGCGCGGGCAACGGCGGATCACGGTGAACTACGCGCGCCGCCAGGGCGGTCGTAACGCGTACATGAACCAGACCTCGTTCCTGCCGCTGAAGCTCAACATGGCCGGCGTGATTCCGCCGATCTTCGCCTCGAGCATCCTCGCCTTCCCGGCGACGCTGTCGATGTGGTCGGGCCAGGCCGCCTCCAACAGCACCTTCGGCAGCGTGCTGCAGCGCATCGCCAATGCGCTCGGCCCGGGCGAGCCGGTGCACATGATCGTGTTCGCTGCGCTGATCATCGGCTTCGCGTTCTTCTACACCGCGCTGGTGTTCAACTCGCAGGAAACCGCGGACAACCTGAAGAAGTCCGGCGCGCTGATTCCGGGCATCCGTCCGGGCAAGGCCACCGCCGATTACGTGGACGGCGTGCTGACCCGCCTGACCGCGGCCGGCTCGGTGTACCTGGTGATCGTGTGCCTGCTGCCGGAAGTGATGCGTGCCCAGCTCGGCACCTCGTTCCACTTCGGCGGCACCTCGCTGCTGATCGCGGTCGTGGTGGTGATGGACTTCATCGCGCAGATTCAGGCGCACCTGATGTCGCACCAGTACGAAAGCCTGTTGAAGAAGGCCAACCTCAAGGGTGGCTCGCGCGGCGGCGGTTTTGCCCGCGGTTGATTGCTATACTGTTTGAATCCTTCCGCGAAGACGCCCCGGCTCCCGGGCGCAGTCTTCCGACTTGAAGGGCGGCCCGTGCAGCGGTCTCGTGCGCGGGTGAGACGTGGTGGTCCTGCGCTGGAGTAGCGCGGGCGGCAGGGCGGAGGTTTCTCCCTGTCAACGACGTCCGGCGCCGGAGCATGGGCACACTCCCCATGCCGGGCTTGCGGAACCTTGCGGTTCCGCGGGCTTCCATGTAACCCGAGACCTTGCTAGACTTACAAGTTCACTTTTTGATCCATCCTGCCGGATGGCGCCGTGGTGCGCCGTCGGGCCATCACTCAGTTGGAGAACCGCGTCATGGCGCGTATTGCAGGCGTCAACCTGCCAGCCCAGAAGCACGTCTGGGTCGGGTTGCAAAGCATCTACGGCATCGGCCGTACCCGTTCGAAGAAGGTCTGCGAAGCCGCAGGCGTGACCTCGACCACCAAGATCCGCGACCTGTCCGAGCCGGAAATCGAGCGCCTGCGTCTCGAAGTCGGCAAGTACATCGTCGAAGGCGACCTGCGTCGCGAAATCGGCATCGCCATCAAGCGACTGATGGACCTGGGCTGCTACCGCGGCCTGCGCCACCGTCGTGGCCTGCCCCTGCGCGGTCAGCGCACCCGTACCAACGCCCGCACCCGCAAGGGTCCGCGCAAGGCGATCAAGAAGTAAGGGACCGACATGGCTAAGCCCGCAGCAGCAAAGACCAAGAAGAAGATCAAGCGCGTCGTCACCGACGGCGTCGCCCACGTCCACGCTTCGTTCAACAACACCATCGTGACCATCACCGACCGTCAGGGCAATGCGTTGTCCTGGGCGACCTCCGGTGGCGCCGGTTTCCGCGGTTCGCGCAAGTCCACGCCGTTCGCGGCGCAGGTGGCCGCCGAGAAGGCCGGGCGCGCTGCGCTCGACTACGGCGTGAAGTCGCTGGAAGTGCGCATCAAGGGCCCGGGTCCGGGTCGCGAGTCCGCCGTCCGTTCGTTGAACAACGTCGGATACAAGATCACCAACATCATCGACGTGACGCCGATCCCGCACAACGGGTGCCGTCCGCCGAAGAAGCGTCGCGTCTAAAGGAGCGATAAGAAATGGCTCGTTATATCGGTCCTACCTGTAAGCTCGCGCGCCGCGAAGGCGCCGATCTTTCCCTCAAGAGCCCGGCGCGTGCGCTGGACTCCAAGTGCAAGCTGGAGCAGAAGCCCGGCCAGCACGGCGCGACCGCCCGCAAGGGCAAGCTGTCCGACTACGCCACCCAGCTGCGCGAAAAGCAGAAGGTCAAGCGTATCTACGGCCTGCTGGAGCGTCAGTTCCGCAACTACTACAAGAAGGCCTCGACCAAGAAGGGCAACACCGGCGAGAACCTGCTGCAGCTGCTGGAAACCCGCCTGGACAACGTTGTCTATCGCATGGGCTTCGCCGTCACCCGTCCGGCCGCGCGCCAGCTGGTGTCGCACCGTGGCGTGCTGGTCAACGGCAAGTCGGTGAACCTGGCCTCGTACCAGGTCAAGGCCGGCGACGCGATCGCCCTGTCGGAAAAGGCGCAGAAGCAGCTTCGCGTGCAGGAAGCGCTGACCGTTGCCGAAACGCATGACCTGAACCCGTCGTGGGTCGAGGTCGATTCGAAGAAGTTCAGCGGCATCTTCAAGGCCGTGCCGGACCGTGCGGACCTGCCTGCCGACATCAACGAAGCGCTGATCGTCGAGTTGTATTCGAAGTAATCACATCGGAGAGCCTCCGGTCCACGGAGGCTCGTCAGGAGAACCCGCAACATGACGGTTACCGCCAACCAGGTTCTGCGCCCGCGTGGGCCGCAGATCGAACGCCTTACCGACAACCGCGCCAAGGTCGTGATCGAGCCCTTGGAGCGCGGGTATGGGCATACGCTGGGCAACGCCCTGCGTCGCGTGCTGCTGTCCTCGATTCCCGGCTTCGCGATCACCGAAGTCGAGATCGACGGCGTGCTGCACGAGTACACCACGGTCGAAGGGCTGCAGGAGGACGTGCTGGAAGTCCTGCTGAACCTCAAGGACGTGGCCATCCGCATGCATACCGGTGACAGCGCCACGCTGTCGCTGTCCAAGCAGGGTCCGGGCACGGTCACTGCCGCCGACATCAAGACCGACCACAACGTCGAGATCCTCAACAACGACCACGTGATCTGCCACCTGACCAAGGACACGGCGATCAACATGCGTCTGAAGATCGAGCGTGGCTTCGGCTACCAGCCGGCCGCCGCGCGTCGTCGTCCGGACGAAGAGACCCGCACCATCGGCCGCCTGGTCCTGGACGCCTCGTTCTCGCCGGTGCGCCGCGTCGCCTACGCGGTCGAGTCGGCCCGCGTCGAGCAGCGTACCGACCTGGACAAGCTGGTCCTGGACATCGAAACCAACGGCACGATCGATGCCGAGGAAGCCGTGCGCACCGCCGCCGACATCCTCAGCGACCAGCTGTCGGTGTTCGGCGACTTCACCCATCGCGACCGTGGCGCGGCCAAGCCGGCCAGCAACGGCGTGGATCCGGTGCTGCTGCGTCCGATCGACGATCTGGAACTGACCGTGCGTTCGGCCAACTGCCTGAAGGCCGAGAGCATCTACTACATCGGCGATCTGATCCAGAAGACCGAAGTCGAGCTGCTCAAGACCCCGAACCTGGGCAAGAAGTCGCTCACCGAGATCAAGGAAGTGCTGGCCCAGCGTGGCCTGTCGCTCGGCATGAAGCTGGAGAACTGGCCGCCGGCCGGCGTCGCCCAGCACGGCATGCTCGGCTGAGTTTTGCGCATCCGGCCGGTGCCGCAAGGCATCGGCCGCGTGTGGTTCGCTTCATCCGCATCACCACGTCGACGGGTCGCCAAGCCCGCGACGTCGCCCGGTCAGGGACGGCCGGCACGGACCATCCGCAGTCCACATTCAGCGCCAGGACGGCGACAGCGATCTCCAACAGTCCCACTCTTCCATAGGAATCCCAACCCATGCGTCACCAGAAATCCGGCCGTAAGTTCAGCCGCACCAGCGCCCACCGCGAAGCGATGTTCAAGAACATGGCGGCGTCGCTGATCAAGCACGAGCTGATCAAGACCACCCTGCCTAAGGCCAAGGAACTGCGCCGCGTCGCCGAGCCGCTGATCACCCTGGCCAAGGTCGACAACGTCGCCAACCGCCGCCTGGCGTTCGCGCGCCTGCGCGACAAGGAAGCGGTGGGCACCCTGTTCACCACGCTGGGCCCGCGCTACCAGGCGCGCCCGGGTGGCTACCTGCGTATCCTCAAGTGCGGCTTCCGCGCCGGCGACAACGCGCCGATGGCCTACGTCGAGCTGGTCGACCGCCCGGCCGTGGCCGAGGAAGTGGCCGAGTAATCGGTCCGCCCCTGCAGTAGCAAGAAGCCCGGCATGTCCGGGCTTTTTTGCTTTTGGGGCGGGGATTGGGGAGTCGGGATTCGGGATTGGTAGCGCCGTTGTCGCCGGGCTGGCGAACGGTTGCAAAAGCGCCGGGGCGCATGGTGATGGAGCGCACGATCGCGGATAATGCGCGGATCGTCGATGCGAGTTCGAGTCCGATGAATCCGTTACGTTGGGGTTTCCGCGCGCAGTTCCTGCTCGGCTTTCTGATCTGCGCCGGCTTGCTGGGCTATGCGATCTTCGTGCAGTACCGGCTGGGCATCGAACCGTGCCCGCTGTGCATCTTCCAGCGCATCGCCTTCGCCGCGCTGGGCGTGCTGTTCCTGCTCGGTGCCCTGCATGGGCCGCGCAGTGCCGGCGGACGCAAGATCTACGGCGTGCTGGGGTTCCTGGCCGCGCTCGTGGGCGCCGGCATCTCCACCAAGCACGTCTCGGTGCAGCTGTTCCCGGACCCGATGGCCTCCTGCGGCCCGCCGCTGAGCTTCCTGCGCGAGACCATGGGGCCGTTCGAGGTGCTGCGCCGGGTGCTGACCGGCACCGGCGACTGCGGCAACATCGACTGGCGTTTCCTTGGCCTGTCGATGCCGATGTGGTGCCTGATCTGCTTCGTGCTGCTGGCCGTGTTCGCGCTCTATGCCGGGTTCAAGAGCCGCAAGCGCACGTTGATCTGAGCGTGCACCTGCTGCGCGTCAATCGCCCGGCCTGACCGGGCGCCTGGCGGCAGCGTTGCTGGGCGGTGCCGCGGTCACGCTGGGAAGCGTTGGCGCTCGCTGTCGTCGCGTACAGGTCGCCCTGCGATCCTGCGGCCTACCTGGCTGGCGCCTCCGTCGTTGGCCCGAGACCGGCCTGCGCAGGCACCTTCGCCGCCTGCGGCAGGACCTGGGCGAGAAACGCCGCCACCGGTGTTGCCCACACCGACGGATCGGCCTGGGCGAAGGTCTTGTGGCCGTCGTCGCCGAATGGCGGCAGATCGACGAAGCTCACCGGCGGCGTCGAGCCGGCGCGGTAGGCGGCATACATGCGGTGCGCCAGTTCGCGTCGGAAGAAGTGATCGTTCTCGGCGTACAGCCATAGCTGCGGCAGCGTGTTGGCCGCGCCCAGGGTCTTCTCCGCCGCGATCAGGCGGTCCTCGCCGGCGCAGATGACCTCCTTGCCGTTGCTGCCGCGCCCGCCGGCGAAGCTGATGACGCCGCGCACGCCCGGCGGCGGCGCATCGGCCAGCGCCACCGCGCCGAGGCCACCGGCGGACTGGCCGACCACGACGATGCGCTGCGGGTCCACGTCGGGAAGGCGTGCGGCGGCGTCGACGATCGCCGCCTCGGCCGCCGCGATCCTGTGCCCGGCGGCGACGAAATCGACGTCGTGGCAATTGCCTGCGCCTTCCAGATAGCTGCCGCTGGAGCTGCCGTAGCCGGGCCGCAGCGCCAGCACCACCATATAGCCGCGGGCGACGAACCAACGCGCGGCGCGGGCGAAGCCAAGGCGGGTGTCGACGAGCTTGCGCTTGTCCGCGGGTGTGCCGTGGTGGATGACGATCAGCGGGAACGGACCGTGGCCCGTGGGGCGATACACGCGTGCGGCGAGATCGTAGTCGACGCCTTCCACGACGATCGGCATCCGGAAGTCCGTGACGCGTTCGGCATGCACCGGCAATGGCGCAGCGCAGGCGAGGAGGGTGGCCGCGAAGGCGGCGAACAGGTACTTGCGCATGTGCGAAACCTGTCTGGACGGGGGCATGGCAATGCGTCGTGGCGGTTCGTGTGCGATCGGCATGCCGTGTGGCGCTGCCTCCGCTGGGCGATCCCACGGCCACGACGCGGCGCGCGGCCTCGCTGAATTGCTGGACGTGCCTTGATCGGGTGGTCCGGATGCATCTTACCCGGCGGTTGGCGGTGGCCCCTCAACCGACCGGGAGCCGCCTACTGGCCGCCGTTGCGTTTGCATCAGTCCGCCACAACCACCGTCGTTCACTGTGTCGCGGCCTGCGGCACGCCGATCGACATGCCGCAGGCCGCCGTCAGGGCCTTGCTCAGAAGTCCTGCTGCAGGCTCAGGTACACACCACGGCGCGGCGCCCACTGCGGCGCGAACACACCGATGCCGCCGCCGTCGCGCAACTGGTAGTGGCGGTCGAGCACGTTGAGCACCGCCAGTTGCGCGTGCAGCGGGTGGCTGCTGGCCAGGGCGAAGTCGTGGCCGGCGCTGAGGTTGAGCTGGAAGTACGCCGGCAGCTCGCCACCGTTGGGCACGCCGTCGGCGTCGGTGCGCAGGCCGCTGCCGAACAGGTAGTCGGCGCCGATGCGGCTGTCCTCGGCCAGGGCGTAGTTGATGCCGCCGGAGGAGGTCAGCTTCTGGTCGTGGTCCAGGTGGATCCAGTGGTCGTTGGCGTAGGCCAGCGCATCCGGGTCGAAGTTGTACAGGCTGGTCATCACCTGCTTGCCCATGGCCTTGCTGTAGGCCGCGTTGAAGTAGGCGTTGATCGGCCCGTTGCTGTAGTCGGCGCTGAACTCGGCGCCGCGGATGCGGCCGTAGCGGTAGTTGAAGGTGGAGTAGACGTAGGCGGCGCCGAACTGGCCTTCGTCCTGCAGGCGATCGGCCTTGCGGTAGTAGGTGTCCAGGCCCAGGGTCAGGTGGTCGCCGACCATCTGCGAGATGCCCAGGTCGTAGTAGTCGCTGCGCTCGCTCAGCGGCTTGGTCGAGGCGCCGTTCGGCGACTGCTGGTTGGTGGTGCCGTCGTACAGGGCGATGTCGCTGGTGGAGATCAGCTCGGTGGCCGGCGGAGTGAAGTAGCGTGCGTAGCCGGCGTGCAGGGTGGTGCTGTCGCTGGCGTGCCAGACCACGCCCAGGCGCGGGCTGAGTTGGCCCTCGGTGGTGCCGAAGGCCTTGTAGCGGTCGCCGCGCACGCCGTAGTTGATGGTCCAGGCGTCGCTCGGCTGCCATTCGTCCTGCAGGTACACCGCGTAGGTGCTGGCGTGGAAGCGGCTGCCGTCGGGAATGAACAGCGGCACGTCGCTGCTCTGGCTGCCGTCGTCGTTGGCCGGGAACACATAGGCGTTGTTGCTGGCGTTGGCGTGTTCGAAGTTGCCGTACACGCCGTAGCGCAGGGTGTGGGTGCTGCCCCACGGCGTGGAGAAGTCGGCCTGCAGGGTGCTGGCGCGGTTGGCGCGCTGCACCTGCGAGGCGATGCCGTTGAAGATCAGGTCGCCGGCGATGTCGGGGGAGAAGGCCACGCTGCTGTAGCGCTGGCCGGCCGATAGCTGGTAGCTGGTGTCGCCGAGCGCGCCCTGCAGCACCAGGGTGCCGAAGCGCGTGTTCTCGCGCTGGTTCTCGTCGAGCTGGGAGGAATCGAAGGTACTGGTGCCCTGGTAGGTGAACGCCGGCGTCTGCCCCGGGTTGTTGGGGATCTGGAAGCGGTTGTTGGCGTAGCCGACCAGCAGGCTGAGCCGGGTGTTCTCGTTCAGCAGGTAGCTGAGGTCGGCGAAACCCTTGCCCTGGTGGGTCTTGTCGTGGATCGGGTTGTCGCTGTCGGTCGGGTTCTCCATGCCGATGCGGTTCTGCAGGTAGTTGCCGCTGGCGAACCAGCTGAAGCGGCCGTCGCTGCCCCACCACGAGGCGTTGGGGTTGAGCGTGCCGTAGGAGCCGCCGGTGATGCCGACGCTGCCGCCGTTGCCCAGTTCCACGCCGTTCTTGGTGGTGATGTCGACCACCGCCGCGGTGCGGTCGCCGAACTGCGCCGGCAGCGCGCCGTCGAGCAGGCGGATGTTCTTGATCGTGCGCGGGTCCAGGGTCTGGCCGAAGCCGGAGATCGACTCGGGAATCATCACGCCGTTGATGCGGTACTGCAGGTTGGCGTGGTCGCCGCGCACGTGCACGCCGCCGTAGGAATCCTGGACCACGCCCGGCGCCTGCAACAGCACCTGGTTGAGCGGGGTGGAGGCGCCCAGCGGCAGGCGCGCGATGTCCTCGGCGCTGATCGCGTACTGGCTGCTGCCGATGTCCGGCGACAGCGCGTTGCGCGCGGCTTCCAGCTTGGCGGTGACCGTGACCGGGTCGAGATCGACGGTCGGTTCGGCGGCAGCGGTGCTGTCGGTAGCGTCCGCGGCGAAGACGAGGCCGGGGGCGAGCAGCAGGACCAGGGCGATGGCGGAGGAGAGGGGGCGAGGTGTCATGGCGAGGCGGACCGAAGGGGAGGAGTTGTTACTTAATAACAGTGTGCTTTCGCAAAAACGCCGGCGTAGGCCGGAAGTCATGGTGGCGTCGCGGTGTTGCTTGCCGTTCATGTCGCGGCGCTGCCAGCGTGACCGGGGTGCGGCGCTATGCGGCGCGCCCCGGCTCTGCGAACATCGCACACTGCCAAGGAGTCCTTTCATGAATCTGTCCGCCGCCGCCGTATCCGCCTCCCCCTCGCCGTCCTGGTCACCTGCCAGTTGGCGTGAGCGGCCGGCGCTGCAGATGCCGGTGTATCCGGACCCGCAGGCGCTGGAGGCCGCGCTGGCGGAACTGCGGCACTTGCCGCCGCTGGTTACGTCCTGGGAGATCTTCGCGCTGAAGAAGCAGCTGGCCGAGGCGCAGGAGGGCAAGCGCTTCCTGCTGCAGGGCGGCGATTGCGCGGAGAACTTCAACGATTGCGAATCCGGCACCATTTCCAACCGGCTCAAGGTGCTGCTGCAGATGAGCCTGGTGCTGGTCCACGGCCTGCGCCTGCCGGTGGTACGGGTCGGCCGCTATGCCGGGCAGTACGCCAAGCCGCGCTCGGCCGATACCGAGACCCGCGACGGCGTGACCCTGCCCAGCTACCGCGGCGACGTGGTCAACGGCCCGGAGTTCACCGCGCAGGCGCGGGTGCCGGATCCGCGACGCATGATCACCGCGCACTCGCGTTCGGCGATGACCATGAACTTCGTGCGTGCGCTGATCGACGGCGGCTTCGCCGACCTGCACCATCCCGAGTACTGGAACCTGAGCTGGGTCGGCTATTCGCCGCTGGCCGAGGACTACCAGAAGATGGTGGCCTCGATCGGCGATGCGGTGCGCTTCATGGAGACCCTGTCCGGCGCGCAGCTGTACAACCTCAACCGCGTCGATTTCTACACCTCGCACGAGGCCTTGCTGCTGCCCTACGAGGAGGCGCTGACCCGCGAGGTGCCGCGGCAGTGGGGCTGGTTCAACCTCAGCACGCACTATCCGTGGATCGGCATGCGCACCGCGGCGCTGGACGGCGCGCACGTGGAGTACTTCCGCGGCATCCGCAATCCGATCGCGATCAAGGTCGGACCGTCGGCGCAGCCGGATCAGTTGCTGCGTCTGATCGACGTGCTCAATCCGGAAGACGAACCGGGCCGGCTGACCTTCATCCACCGCATGGGCGCGGCGCAGATCGCCGAGAAGCTGCCGCCGCTGCTGGACGCGGTGAAGCGCGACGGCCGCCGCGTGCTGTGGGTGTGCGATGCGATGCACGGCAACACCGAGAGCACCAGCAACGGCTACAAGACCCGCCGCTACCAGAACGTCCTGGGCGAGGTGGAGCAGTCGTTCGACATCCATGCCGCGGCCGGCACCCGGCTGGGCGGCGTGCATCTGGAGCTGACCGGCGAGGACGTCACCGAGTGCACCGGCGGCGCGCGCGAACTGACCGAGCGCGACCTCGAGCGCGCCTACCGCTCCAGCGTCGATCCGCGCCTGAACTACGAGCAGTCGCTGGAGATCGCGATGGCGATCGTGCGCAAGCAGAACGGGCGTACCGTCGCCACGCCGCTGGCGTAATCGCTTGCTGTCGCCGGCGGCGCGCGCAGCGCGCGTCGACGCAGGCAGTGTGCAACGACCTTTGCTGCGACATTGCGCAGCGGGTCGGGACGCAACTGGTTTCTGAAACGTGCACAGGCGCGGTGTCCTCCGCGATGGCGGTCGTCGCCCGGGCGCCGCCGCACCCGCTCGACATCGCGCTAATCCCCGCGCTGCCAGACTGTCGCGACTCCTCCCCCCCCCGACACAGGAGCGCATCTTGACCCTCGATCTTCATTGGGTGCCCTGGCGTGCCTATACGCTGCCGATCGGCGCCGCACTGATTCTCGGTTTCCTGGCCTGGTGGCTGCTGTTGCGCATCGCCCAGCGCATGCGCGGCCGCGACTACCGCCGCGCGCGCATCGTGCGCGTGATCAGCGTGCCGGTCGCGTTCCTGCTGCCGATGCTGATGCTCAGCTTCGCGCTCGAATCCACGCCGCTGGACGAGAAGGCGTTGACCGACCTGCAGCACCTGCTGCACATCGGCATGATCGGTTGCGTGACCTGGTTGCTGGTGCGCGGCGTGGCGGCGCTGGAAACGGCGATCCTGCGCAGCCATCCGATCGAGGTGGCGGACAACCTCACCGCGCGCCGCGTGCAGACCCAGACCCGGGTGCTGGCGCGGGTGGCGATGGGCACGATCATCCTGGTCGGCACCTCGATCGTGCTGCTGACCTTCCCGGCGGTGCGGCAGATCGGCACCACCTTGCTGGCCTCGGCCGGCATCATCGGCCTGGTCGCCGGTATCGCCGCCAAGCCGGTGTTCGGCAACCTGATCGCCGGCCTGCAGATCGCGCTGACCCAGCCGATCCGTCTCGACGACGTGGTCATCGTCGAAGGCGAGTGGGGTCGTATCGAGGAGATCGGCAGTTCCTACGTGGTGGTGCGGATCTGGGACGAGCGGCGCATGGTGGTGCCGCTGACCTGGTTCATCGAGAACCCGTTCCAGAACTGGACGCGCAACAGCGCCGACCTGCTCGGCACCGCGTTCCTGTGGCTGGACTACCGCACGCCGATCGCGCAGGTGCGCGCCGAGCTGGAGCGCATCTGCAAGAGCGAGCCGCTCTGGGACGGACGGGTCTGCGTGACCCAGGTGACCGACACCAGCGAGCGCACGATCCAGGTGCGCCTGCTGGTCAGCGCACGCAACTCCGGCGATGCCTTCGACCTGCGCTGCATCGTGCGCGAACGCATGCTGGATTTCCTGGTGCGCGAGCATGCCTACGCCTTGCCGCTGCTGCGCGCGGAAGTGGCGCCGGAGCCGGTGCGGCTATCGCATCCGCCGGTGCGCGCCAGCGATTCGGAGGCGATGCGTTCGCCGGGTGCCGAGGATGGGGCTGCGCCCGCTTCCGCGCAGCGCGGCGCCGCATGAGCTGCCTGGCTACCTGGAAACGCAGCTACGGCTGGCGCAAGCGATATGCACGCGAGCGCCTGGCTGGTGGCCAGCGACTACGTCAGTTGGACTGGACTTCCCAGAGCTGATTGACGTTACCGAGGCATTCCCACATCTGCACGCGCGCGCCGTTGCGGCTGCCGCCGGCAGAGTCGTCCAGGCACTTGCCGTGCAATTCGCTGCGGATCTGCCCGCGAATCCGCCATGCTTGCGCGTTGCTGCCGGTGCATGTGGCCATCCGGATGGCCGTGCCATTCTGGGCCGTATTCACTGGTTCCAGGCAGTTGCCGCCGTAACCCACGATCGCGCCGTTCTTGCCGAGCTGCCAGGCCTGGTTCTTGGTGCCATTGCAGTCCCAGATCTGCACCGGCGCTCCGGGGGTGGTGCTGAAATTCACGACATCCAGGCAGCGCCCGGTCGAGACCCTGATTTCGCCGCTCGCGGGGTTGAACGACCAGCGCTGGTTGGCCCCGCCGAGGTTGTCCCATAGTTGTAGCGGCACGCCATTGGCCGATCCGTACGCCACCACGTCCAGTACCTTGCCGCCAGTGGCGATGAGCGAGGCATTGGTGAAGTACCAGGCCTGATTCGCTGTGTTCAATGATTGGTAGAACTGGATCGGTGCGCCGTCGGCGCGGCTTATGCCGCTGATGTCGAGGACCTTATCGGTCCCCTGGCCGCGCAGGCTGCGGCTGCCGCGCTGGAGCGACCACTTCTGCTGGCGGAACCCGTTGCAGTCCCATACCTGGATGGGGGTGCCGTTGCCTGTCTCTCCATTCGTGACATCGACACATTTGCCGGACGGGCCCACGATCTGTCCGGGGGAACTGGAATCGTCGAATGGCACCACGGTCTGCCGGTACTGGACAACGTTAGGCACCGTCGTGAGGAAGGCGCGGGCGTTGTCGGCCTGATCCTGGACGCCACAGGGTTGTCCGTTGCAGGTGGTGATCGACGGTGACGAATACACCAGGATCTCGCTTTGCCCGTTGATCGCGTAGGCCATCGTGGTGTGGAAGCTGCCGACGTCGCTGCGATGGCCGAAATTGAAGCCCGGTTCCTGGCCGGTCTCGTGCTGGTGGCCGGAGCCGAGCAGATGGCCGAACTCATGGGCGAGGGTGCCGCGGGTGCAGTAGTAACCGCCGTCCACGCCATCGGAGATCACCGCGTAGCCCCAGCGCGAATCGGTGCCGCCGGATTGCCAGGCGACACCGCAACTCTGCTGGGCGCCATTGAAGCGCCGCACCAGTCCGACCATGTCGGCGCCGAGGCGATCGCGCGCGTCGTGCAGCGGCACCAGCGCCGCGGCCGTGGCCTGGCTGACGCCGGTGAGTTCGTTGAGGGTGCCGTCGTTCAGCGTGTTGTCCGGGTAGTCGACCTGCACGGTCCCAACCAGCCGGTAGCGCACATTGATGTTGGCGTTGGAGAAGGACAGGTTCGCCGTCTCCACCAGATTGGTGAGCACCGTGTCGATCGCCGTGATGCCGCCGCGGTAGTCACGATAGCCGGGCGTATAGCCGAGCAGCACATCGATCGTGTTGGTCGAGGTGCTGCCCGCCTGCGCGTTGACCTGCGCCAGGCTGCTGTACCCAGCGATATAGCCCTGTGCGGTGTCGCCCGCGGGCAACTGGATGACCGCATCGGCCAGCTTCCGCCCATCGGTGCGGCTGCCGGCGGAATGCAGGTCGGCGCTGACGGCCGCCATGATGTAGGGCTTGCCTTCGATCGTGGTGAGCTGGTAGGTCATGCCATCGATGGTGCCCAGCGATCCGAACACCGCGTCCTTGCCGAAGCTGATGACCGCTTCATTGCCCACCGGTTGGCCGGCCACCCGCCCGACCCAGGTCCAGATGCCGCCCTTGGCGTCGCGCCGGCTCAGATAGCTGATCTGCAGGGTCTTTCCGTCGGGCGTCGGCAACGTCATCGTGCCGTCGACGCTGGCCTTGATGGCATGCGCCTCGCTGACGGTGATCGGGTACAGGGCGAACGCGCCGTCGTGTCCGGTCGGGGTGCGGGTCGGGGTGCGGCTGGTATAGCGGATCAGGGCCCCGCTGTCTTTCGCATCGAACAGGGCGGCGTGCTGTACGGCGGCTGCAGCCGTGGCGGACGTGCCTGCAGCCAGGGGCGTCGGCTGCTGCCTGGCCCCGTTGGACGCTGCGGTGCCCTTGTCGCCGACCGCACTGCCGCAGGCGCTCAAGCCTGCGCACAACAGCGCCGCCACACTCCACCCCATCGCTTCTGCGAACCGCATTGGAATCCCCCTGTGCCAGTCTCCGCCATCGGCCGGCTGGCCGTCATGGCACGCGTTCCGGACGCGCCCAAACTACGCCAAAACAGCATCGGCAGGTGCGGTCGATTCTGTAGACGAATGAACGCTTTAGCGCGGTGGGAATGGCATTGCGTGAAATGCGTCCATGCGCAGCGTGATGGGCATTAGGGACTCGTGGCGGCTGGCCTGGCGCCAGGCAACATCCAGGCGTTGGGCCAAATCAGGGTAGCGATGCGCTGTGTCGAGCGACACGCTGCAGCAGCGGCGTCCCGCCTCTTGCATCGGGCAATGCGGCTCAGGCCGGAGGATGCCGCCGGCGCCGCACCAGGTCGCGGGCCAGGATGCCGACCACGGCGAGGTTGATCGCCAGTACCGCCCACGACGCCCAGCCGGGGTGGCGCACGATCGCGTAGACGTCGAACGGCAGGTAGATGGCCGCGGAGATGCAGCCCAGCAGCGACGCCCAGGCCTTGGCGCGCCACAGGCCCCAGGCCTCGATGATGTGCAGCACGCCGTAGGCGAGCATGCCAGCGGCGGCCAGGTGCACCGCGCCGGGGTTGATCATGGTCAGCAGCGAGGGCAGGGCGCCGTGGTCCGGGTCCAGGCTGAAGCGCACGATCAGCCGGTCCACCCCCGCGCGCAGCGGGGCCGGACCCATCAGTTCCAGTCCCGTGGCCGCCAGCACCGCGAGCAGGCCCTTGCCGGCCTCCAGCAGTGCGATCAGGTGCAGGCCCGGATGCGCATGCGGATCCGGGTTGTACGCCTTGTCGGCGGCCATGGGCGTGCGCTGCCGCTCAGCCCGCGCGGCCGGCGCGCTTGCGCTCGTTTTCGGTCAGGTGCTTCTTGCGCAAGCGGATCTCCTTCGGGGTGACTTCGACCAGTTCGTCGTCCTCGATGAAGTCCAGCGCCTGCTCCAGCGTGTACTTGATGGCCGGGGTCAGCTTGATCGCATCGTCCTTGCCCGAGGCACGCATGTTGGTCAGCGGCTTGGTCTTGATCGCGTTGACGGTCAGGTCGTTGTCCTTGGAGTGGATGCCGACCAGCTGCCCTTCATACACGTTGTCGCCTTCGGCGGCAAACAGGCGGCCGCGCTCTTCCAGCGGGCCCAGCGCGTAGGCGGGGGTGGCGCCCGGCGCATTGGCGATCATCACGCCGTTCTGGCGCTTGGCGATGGCGCCCTGTTCCTTCGGGCCGTAGTGGTCGAACACGTGGAACAGCAGGCCCGAACCCTGGGTCAGGGTACGGAACTCGTTCTGGAAGCCGATCAGACCACGTGCCGGGATCATGTAGTCCAGGCGCACGCGGCCCTTGCCGTCCGGCTCCATGTTCTTCAGCTGGCCCTTGCGGATGCCCAGCTTCTCCATGACGCCGCCCTGGTGCTGTTCCTCGATGTCCACCACCAACTGCTCGACCGGCTCCATCAGCTGCCCGTCGATCTCCTTGATGATCACTTCCGGGCGCGACACGGCCAGTTCGAAGCCCTCGCGGCGCATGTTCTCGATCAGCACCGACAGGTGCAGTTCGCCGCGGCCGGAGACCAGGAACTTGTCGGCGTCTTCCAGTTGCTGCACCTTCAGCGCCACGTTGTGCACGGTCTCGCGCTCCAGCCGGTCCTTGAGCTGGCGGCTGGTCAGGAACTTGCCGCCGGACAGGTCCTTGTTGCCGGCGAACGGCGAGTTGTTGACCTGGAAGGTCATCGAGATGGTCGGCTCGTCCACGGTCAGCGGCGGCAGCGCCTCAGGGGCTTCCAGCGCGCACACGGTGTCGGAGATGGTCAGTTCCTGGATGCCGGAGATGGCGACGATGTCGCCGGCCTGCGCGCTGTCCTGCTCGATGCGCTCCAGGCCCAGGAAGCCCAGCACCTGCAGCACCTTGCCCTGACGCTTCTTGCCTTCGCGGTCGATCACCGCCACCGGCATGTTCTTCTTCAGCACGCCGCGCTGGATGCGGCCGATGCCGATCACGCCGACGAAGTTGTTGTAGTCCAACTGGCTGATGCGCATCTGGAACGGGCCGTCCGGATCCACGTCCGGCTTCGGCGCGTGCTGCATGATCGCTTCGTACAGCGGGGTCATGTCGCCGTCGCGCACGCTGTCGTCCAGCGAGGCGTAGCCGTTCAGCGCCGAGGTGTAGACGATCGGGAAGTCGAGCTGCTCGTTGGTGGCGCCGAGCTTGTCGAACAGGTCGAACACTTGGTCGATTACCCAGTCCGGACGCGCGCCCGGGCGGTCGATCTTGTTGACCACCACGATCGGCTTGAAGCCCATCGCGAACGCCTTCTGGGTCACGAAGCGGGTCTGCGGCATCGGGCCGTCCATCGCGTCGACCAGGATCAGCACGGTGTCCACCATCGACAGCACGCGCTCCACCTCGCCGCCGAAGTCGGCGTGTCCGGGGGTGTCGACGATGTTGATGCGGTTGCCCTGCCAGGTGATGGCGGTGTTCTTGGCCAGGATGGTGATGCCGCGTTCCTTTTCCTGGTCGTTGCTGTCCATCACGCGCTCGGCCAGCACCGTGCGCTCGGACAGGGTGCCGGACTGCTTCAGCAGGCAGTCGACGAGGGTGGTCTTGCCGTGGTCGACGTGGGCGACGATGGCGATATTGCGAAGATTTTCGATGGACATGCGAAAGGGGGCCAGCCGGCGCCAGAAGGAAGGAAAGGAAGCCACCTAGTATACCCGGATCCCGTGGCGCCTGCCGGCGCCCGGCGGCGGTGGGCCGGGCGGGCCCGTTCAGGCGCCGGCGGCGGGCGCGGGCGAAGCCTGAACGAGGCGCCGTGTATCCTATGCGCCCCTCATGACGCCCCCGTTTCCAAGGAATCCCATGTCCCTGATCGCCCATTTCGACACCGCCCGCGGCCCGATCAAGATCGAGCTGTATCCCGACAAGGCCCCGCTGACCGTGGCCAACTTCGTGAACCTGGCCAAGCGCGGCTTCTACGACGGGCTGAACTTCCACCGCGTGATCGCCGACTTCATGATCCAGGGCGGTTGCCCGGAAGGCTCCGGCCGCGGCGGCCCGGGCTACCGCTTCGAGGACGAGACCAACAACGGCGTGCGCCACGAGCGCGGCGTGCTGTCCATGGCCAATGCTGGCCCCAGCACCAACGGCAGCCAGTTCTTCATCACCCACACCGCCACCCCGTGGCTGGACGGCAAGCACACCGTGTTCGGCAAGGTGCTCGAGGGCCTGGACGTGGTCGACAGCGTCGCCCAGGGCGACGTGATCAACAAGATCACCATCGAAGGCGATGCCGACGCGGTGCTGGCGGCCAAGGCCGACCGCGTCGCCGAGTGGAACCGCACCCTCGACGCCTGATCCGGCGCTGTCCGCGCGACCGGCCCTGCGGCCGGGCGCGCGGAGCCTGCGTGCTACCATTTTCCCGATTGATTGCCGCACCCGACCGCCGATGACGATGCGCCCCCTTGTGTTGTGCCTGCTGCTGCTCGCCATCGGCAGCGGCGTGCATGCCTGGTGGCGCAGCGCGGACCCGGCGCCGTCGGCCGCACTGGCCGCGGGCGACCCGCGGCGACTGACCGGCGACGACGGCATCGTCATGCTCGCCGCCGACTGGTGCGGCTACTGCCGCCGGCAACAGGCCGATTTCGCCCGCGCCCAGGTCCGCTACACGGTCCTGGACGTGGAGCAGGAGGCCGGTCGCCAGGCCGCTGCCGCGCTGGGCCTGGAAGGCGTGCCGATCACCGTGATCGGCCAGCACGTGGTCGAAGGCTACGACACCGCCGCCCTGGACCTGCACCTGCAGCCGCTGGGCTATCGCGTCTACTGATCCACCCCACCCACTTTCTTAGCAGAGGAATCCCCCATGAAAGCACCCGTTCGTGTTGCCGTGACCGGCGCCGCCGGCCAGATCGGTTATGCCCTGCTGTTCCGCATCGCCTCCGGCGAAATGCTGGGCAAGGACCAGCCGGTGATCCTGCAGTTGCTGGAACTGCCGATGGAGAAGGCCCAGGCCGCGCTGAAGGGCGTGATGATGGAGCTGGAAGACTGCGCGTTCCCGCTGCTGGCCGGCATGGTCGGCACCGACGACGCCGAAGTGGCGTTCAAGGACGCCGACATCGCCCTGTTGGTCGGCGCGCGTCCGCGCGGCCCGGGCATGGAGCGCAAGGACCTGCTGCTGGAGAACGCCAAGATCTTCACCGCGCAGGGCGCGGCGCTGAACAAGGTGGCCAAGCGCGACGTCAAGGTGCTGGTGGTCGGCAACCCGGCCAACACCAACGCCTACATCGCCATGAAGTCGGCGCCGGACCTGAACCCGAAGAACTTCACCGCGATGCTGCGCCTGGACCACAACCGCGCGCTGAGCCAGCTCTCGCTCAAGCTCGGCAAGCCGGTCGGCGGCATCGAGAAGCTGGTGGTGTGGGGCAACCACAGCCCGACCATGTACCCGGACTACCGCTTCGCCACCGCCGACGGCGCTTCCATCGCCGAGGCGATCAACGACCAGGAATGGAATGCCGGCACCTTCATCCCGACCGTGGGCAAGCGCGGTGCGGCGATCATCGAAGCGCGCGGCCTGTCCTCGGCCGCCTCGGCCGCCAACGCCGCCATCGACCACGTGCGCGACTGGGTGCTGGGCAGCAACGGCAAGTGGGTGACGATGGGCGTGCCGTCCGACGGCTCCTACGGCATCCCGGAAGGCGTGATCTTCGGGTTCCCGGTTACCACCGAGAACGGCAAGTACACCATCGTCAAGGACCTGCCGATCGACGACTTCAGCCAGAAGTACGTCGACAAGACCCTGGCCGAGCTGGAAGAAGAGCGCAGCGGCGTGGCCCACCTGCTGGGCTGATCGCCAGCGCGATCGCGTCGTCACGGAACGCCGGGCACCGCCCGGCGTTTCGCGTTGTGGGAGCCCGACATGATGAATCTGATCCACTGGCGGCTGTACGTCGCCGTCGTCGAGTGCGGCAGCATCAGCGCCGCCGCCGCGCGCTGCGGCATCACCCAGTCCGGCGCCAGCCAGGCCATCGCGCAGATGGAACACGTGCTCGGCGCGGCGCTGCTGCTGCGCGAGCGCGGGCGGGTCCGGCCGACCCCGTTCGGCGTGCGGGCGCTGGCGCATGCACGGGCGATGCTGGCCGAACTGGGGCAGATCCAGGCCCTGGCCAGGGTGCAGCGTGCGGCGGCGGCGGCCTCGCTGCGGGTGGCCGGCTTCGCCTCGTCGCGGTCGTGGCTGGCGCCGCGCCTGCGCGCGTTCGAGCGGGCGCATCCGGACACGGGCGTGGTCTGGCTGGAAGGCAGCGACGAGGAGGTCGAGGCCTGGCTGGCGGCGGGTACGGTCGACCTGGGCGTGGTGCTGGATCCGGCGCCGGAGCGCGATGCCACGGTGTTCGGCCGCGATGAATGGCTGGCGGTGCTGCCGCCGGCGCTGGCGCGTCCGCAGGCGCGCGACATCGCCCTGGCGGAACTGCTTGCGCTGCCGTTCGTGCTGGCCACCGGCGGCTGCTGGCTGCATGCGCAACGCCTGGCCGAACGCGCCGGGCTGGCGATCGCCGACCTGCGCCTGCAGGTGCGCGACTGGTCCAGCGCCTGGGCGCTGGTGCGCGATGGCGCGGGCGCCAGCCTGCTGCCGGCGTCGGTGCTGCCGGCCGAGCGCGACGGCGTGCAGGTGCTGCCCTTGCAGCCGCGGCTGCAGCGCCGCTTCGCGTTGGTCGCCGCTGCGCAAGCGGCACCGGCCGCGCTGCAATTGCGCGAGTTCCTGGACGAAGCCATCAGCGGCGCTACTGACCCGCACTGAGATTCTTGTTTCTCTGCAGGCCGCCGTGCTGCGCACACTGCGTGCGCCGACTGTCCGGCGCCGCTGCGAGACGTTCCGATGCTCCTCTATGCCGCTCCTGGCGCCTGTTCCCTGGCGCCGCACATCGTGTTGCGCGAACTGCAGCTGCCGTTCCGGCTGCTGCGCGTGGACAACCGCAGCAAGCGCACCGAAGAAGGCGGGGATTACCTCGCGATCAACCCCAAGGGCTACGTGGCCGCGCTGCAACTGGACGACGGCCAGGTGCTGACCGAAGGGCCGGCGATCCTGCTGTACCTGGCCGACCGCTGTCCGCAGGCGGCGCTGGCGCCGCCCGCGGACGCAGATGCGTTGCCGCGCTATCGCCTGTACGAGTGGCTGGCCTTCATCAACAGCGAACTGCATGCCGGCAGCGTGCCGCTGTTCGACGCCGGGCTGGCACCGGAGCGGCGCACCGCGGTCGCCACCCGGCTGCTGCAGCGCTATGCCCATGCCGAGGCGGCGCTGCATGCGCGGCCATACCTGCTCGGCGAGCGCTTCGGCGTGGCCGATGCCTATCTGTTCACCGTGCTCGGCTGGCTGCCGCGGTTCGGCCTGTCGCTGGACGCGCTTCCGGCGTTGGCCGCCTACGTCGCACGCATCGCGCAGCGTCCCAGCGTGGTCGCGGCGCTGGCCGCCGAGCAGGCGTTGGCGCCGGCCTGAGCGCGGCGCGCGGGCGGGCAAGGGCATGACCTTCGGCGCTCGGCCGCGGCGCGGCGGCCGTGCTAGGTTGCCGGGGTCATTCGAAAGGGGATTTCGACCATGCTCATGCCGTTCCGCTGGATCGGCGTGCTGGCGCTCGCCAGTGCGTTGCCTGTTACCGCCCATGCCGCCGCCGACAGCGGTTATCGGCAACCGCCCGAGCCGCTGCTCGGCGTGATGCGCGCCCCGCTCAATCCGTCGCCGCGGCTGGATCCGACCGGCCGCACCCTGTTGCTGGTGGAACGCCAGGCCTACCCGCCGATCGCGCGCGTCGCCGAGCCGTACCTGAAGCTGGCCGGGGTGCGCGTGGAACCGCGCACCCATGCCCGCCACGACATGTCCAACGGCTACGGCATCCGCGCCTGCCTGGACGGCTTCAGCCTGGTCGACGTGGCCAGCGGCAAGCAGACCGCGGTGACCCTGCCGGCCGGCGCCTGCCCGGCGCAGCCGGTGTGGTCGCCGGACGGGCGCCGCTTCGCCTTCAACAACACCGCCGCCGACCGCGTCGAGCTGTGGCTGGGCGATGTCGCCACCGGCGCGGTGCGCCGCATCGACGGCGTGCAGCTCAATCCGGTGCTGGGCGGCGAGATCCAGTGGCTGGGCGGCAGCGACACGCTGCTGGTGCGTGCGGTGCCGCAGGATCTGGGGCCGGCGCCGGTGAAGGCGGCGGTGCCGCCGGGGCCGGAGGTCAAGGAAGCGATCCGCGGCAAGGGCGAGAGCAGCACCTACGAGGCCCGCGACACCCTGTCCAGCCCCGAGGACGAGGCGCAGTTCACCTACTACGCCACCTCGCAACTGGTCACCGTGGACGCCGCCAGCGGCAAGCTGCGCACGGTCGGCAAGCCGGCGGTGTACTCGGCGGTCGACGGTGCGCCGGACGGTCGCCACGTGCGCGTGGAGCGCCTGCAGCGCCCGTATTCCTACGTCACCACCTACGGCCGCTTCGCCCACGACGTGGCGGTGCTGGACCTGGCCGACGGCAGCGAGCGGGTGCTGGCGAACCTGCCGGTGGCCGACCGGGTGCCGGTGCACGGGGTGCCGACCGGGCCGCGCGCCTACAGCTGGCGTGCCAACCAGCCGGCGACGCTGGTCTGGGCCGAGGCGCTGGACGGCGGCGACTGGAAGACGAGCGTTCCTGCGCGCGACAGGCTGCTGACCCTGGCGGCGCCGTTCACCGGCAAGCCGCGCGAACTGGCCAAGGTGACCCAGCGCTATGCCGGCCTGAACTGGTTCGCGCAGGGCGGCCAGGCGCTGCTGGACGAGTACGACGAGAACCGCCACTGGCGCCGCACCACGCTGCTCGACGCCGATAGCCCCGGCAGCGCCGGGCGGGTGCTGTTCGACCTGTCCACCGACGACCTGTACGCCGATCCCGGCACGCCCGAACTGCGCCGCCTGGCCAACGGCGAGTACGTGTTGCATGAGGACAACGGTGCGCTGTTCCTGAGCGGGCAGGGCGCCACCCCGAGCGGCGACCGGCCGTTCCTGGACCGCTACGAGCTTGCGAGCGGCAAGACCCAGCGCCTCTTCCGCAGCGGCGCCGACGTGGACGAGGCCTTTGCCGGGTTCGCCGGCGACGACACCACCCGCCTGCTGACCTGGCGGCAGTCGCCGAGCGACCCGCCGAACGTGTACCTGCGCACGCTGGGCCAGCCGCAGCCAGCCGCGGCGGCGGGCGAGGCGGTGGTCGCCTCCAGCCTGACGCCGGTGACCCGCTTCCCCGATCCGACCCCGCTGGTGCGGCAGATCAAGAAGCGCCTGGTGACCTACAAGCGCAAGGACGGGGTGGAATTGTCCTTCACCCTGTACACGCCGCCCGGCTACAAGGAAGGCACGCGGGTGCCGGCGATCCTCTACGCCTATCCGCTGGACTACGCCGATGCGTCCAAGGCCGGCCAGGTCAGCGGCGCCAACGACCGCGACTTCACCCGCCTGCATTCCTACCAACTGCTGTTGCTGGCGGGTTACGCGATCATCGACGATGCCGCGTTCCCGATCGTCGGCGACCCCAAGACCGCCTACGACACCTATCTGCAGCAACTGGTCGACAACGCCCAGGCGGCGGTGGACAAGGCGGTGGCGCTGGGCGTGGTCGATCGCAACCGCATCGGCGTCACCGGCCACAGCCACGGCGCGCTGATGGCGGCCAACCTGCTGGCGCACACCGACCTGTTCCGCGCCGGCGTGGCGACCAGCGGCAGCTACAACAAGACCCTGACCCCGTTCGGCTTCCAGAATGAGCGGCGCTCGTTCTGGGCCGCGCCGGAGGTGTACGCGCAGGCCTCGGCGTTCTTCCACGCCGACAAGATCAACGAGCCGCTGCTGCTGGTGCACGGCATGGACGACGCCAACCCCGGCACCGAGACCACCCAGGCCCCGCGCATGTTCCAGGCCATCCGCGGCCTCGGCGGCACCGCGCGGCTGGTGCTGCTGCCGTTCGAACCGCACTGGTACACCGCGCGCGAGTCCAACGAGGACGTGGTTGCGGAAATGCTGGAGTGGTTCGACCGCTACGTGAAGCAGGCGCCGCCGCGTGCGGCGTCGGCGGACAAGGCGGCACAGAAGCAATAGCTCGACGATTTAGGAGCGCACGATGAACTTGCGTTTTCTTTGCGCGCCAGTGCTGCTGGCGCTCACCGCATGCGGCGCCGTCGACACGATGAAGAATGCGTACGCGCATTCGCAGGAGGTGGCTGCCGACCTGGAGAAATCGGTCGGCAGCAAGCCCGCGGTCGGCTTCAACTGGGCGAACGGCTCGCTGGTCCAGGTCACGGTCAACTTCCAGGGCGTGCCGCACAAGCCGCTGGCGCAGATCGTGCAACTCAGCAAGGATTCGGTGGCCACGCGCTTCGAGCAGGCGCCGGGGAATGTGGTGGTGACGTTTACGGTGCCGGGGAAGTAGGTCCGTCTCCGGCGATTCGACCAGCCGACGCCGCATTGCGGCGCGGCTCGATCCAGGCGTGAGGCGAGCCATGTCCAGTCCCTGCTACCCCGGTACAACGACGCCTGTTCGTCGTGGCGACCTGGTCAAGTGGCGCAATGACGAACGCCCGTCGCGAGTGCTCTTTGTCATCAGCACCGACGACTTTCCTCCCGAAGAAGACGTCGCATCAAGAGCGTGGTTTCGGTCGGAGTTCGGCGAAGGCATCATGATCGACACGCCGACCGCAGGATGGGTGCTCGAGTCGGAAGACTGCGCGAACCTGGTATTGCTGCATGCGGTCGATGAGCGCGCCTGACGAAGCGCGCCCGAGCCGAGGTGTCTCGCAGCACTGGTGAATCGTGGTGAAGAAATTTTGTATGCATCGCACTGATGACGCGGTTGAGATCGAGCGACTTGTAAACGTGTTGGTCCCAGAAGGGTACTTCGCATACTGCAGGTGGGATGGCACGGTGCCGCTCTTGTTCGCGCTCGGCGAAAAGAAGACGCACTCGGTGGACGTGCGACGCCGTGGGCAGCACGTGGCCGTGCATTACTGGTTCGGGTATCCCGACGACGACTTCATTCGCGAAGAACGGTTCCAGACCTTTGCTGAGACCGTGGCGCCGGTGAGGGCTTGGCTCGCCAGGGACACCCCGAGCTGACACGGCGTCGTGGCAGCTTCGTTCAAGGGTCTGACAGCGCGCGCTGCACTGAAGCTGGATCCGCGTTGTCCGTCTAGGCCCCTTCGACCAAGGTCGGAACGACGCCCTCCCCGCCGAAGGACTATGCTCGGAGCCGGTGCACCGGCCTTGGGAGGGGTGGCATGGACTACGCGACGCTGTACCGGCGTTCGATCGAGCGGCCCGAAGAGTTCTGGGCCGAGCAGGCCAGGGCGATCCACTGGGAGCGCCCGCCGCAGACGATCCTGGAATACGACACGCCGCCGTTCCGGCGCTGGTTCGCGGGCGGGCTGACCAACCTGTGCCACAACGCGGTCGACCGGCACCTGCCGGCGCGCGCCGCGCAGTTGGCGCTGGTCGCGGTGTCCAGCGAAACCGGGCAGACCCAGGAGATCACCTATGCGCAGCTGCACCGCGAGGTCAACGCCTTCGCCGCGGTGCTGCAGCGGCTGGACGTGCAGCGCGGCGACCGCGTGGTCATCTACATGCCGAACATGGCCGAGGCGGTGTACGCGATGCTGGCCTGCGCGCGCATCGGCGCGGTGCACTCGGTGGTGTTCGGCGGCTTCGCCGCGCATAACCTGGCGCTGCGCATCGACGATGCGCGGCCCAAGTTGCTGATCGCCGCCGATGCCGGCAGCCGCGGCGGCAAGCGCATTCCCTACAAGCCGCTGGTCGATGCGGCGTGCGCCGAAGCCAGCGCGCCGCCGCCGAAGGTGCTGATCGTCTCGCGCGGGCTGGATCCGGCGCAGCCGCGCGTGCCCGGGCGCGACGTGGATTATGCCGAGCTGCGTGCCGACGTCGGCGATGCGCAGGTGCCGGTGGTGTGGCTGGAATCCAATGAACCCAGCTACCTGCTGTACACCTCCGGCACCACCGGCAAGCCCAAGGGCGTGCAGCGCGATGTCGGCGGGCATGCGGTGGCGCTGGCGCTGTCGATGCGCACGGTGTTCGACTGCGGCCCCGGGCAGGCCATGTTCTCCACCTCCGACGTGGGCTGGGCGGTGGGGCATTCGTACAACGTGTACGGTCCGCTGATCGTCGGTGCGACCTCGCTGTTGTACGAAGGGCTTCCGGTGCAGCCGGACCCGGGCGTGTGGTGGGCGCTGTGCGAGAAGTACCGGGTGCGCACCATGTTTTCCTCGCCCACGGCGATCCGCGTGCTGAAGAAGCATCCGGCGCGCTACCTGCGCGAACGCGACCTGAGCGCGCTGCGCTATCTGTTCCTGGCCGGCGAACCGCTGGACGAGCCGACCGCGCTGTGGATCGGCGAGGCGCTGGGCAAGCCGGTGATCGACAACTACTGGCAGACCGAGACCGGCTGGCCGGTGCTGACCCTGCTGCCGGGCGTGGAACTGCGGCCGGTCAAGCCGGGATCGCCGGGCTTCCCCAATCTCGGCTATCGCACGCGCATCGTCGACGAGCACGGTGTCGAGGTGCCGGCCGGGCGCAAGGGCGTGCTGGTGATCGAGCCGCCGTTGCCGCCGGGCTGCATGACCACGGTGTGGAACGACGACGCGCGCTTCCTGCGCAGCTACTTCAGCCACTTCGACACGTTGCTGTACAGCTCGCTGGACTGGGCGATCCGCGACGAGGACGGCTACACGTTCATCCTTGGCCGCACCGACGACGTGATCAACGTCGCCGGGCATCGGCTGGGCACGCGCGAGATCGAGGAAGCCATCGCCGGCCACGCCGACGTGGCCGAAGTGGCGGTGATCGGCATGCACGACGAGTTGAAGGGGCAGGTGCCGGTGGTGTTCGCGACGCTGAAGCAGGCTGCGCCGGATGCCGCGGCGGTGGTCGAGGAACTGCGTCAGTGCGTGGTGGAGCGTCTTGGCGCGGTAGCGCGGCCGGCGCAGGTGTATCTGGTGCAGGCACTGCCGAAGACGCGCTCGGGAAAACTGTTGCGGCGTTCGTTGCAGGCGCTGGCCGAGCAGCGCGATCCGGGCGATCTGTCGACGCTGGACGATCCCGGTGCGCTGGAGGAAATCCGTCGCGCCTTGCGCGGTTGACGTGCGGCCTGCGATGCCGGCGCAGACGCGCCGGCGTTCGCAGCGCCGATCAGCTCAGCCCTTCGGCCTGCAGCGCCGCCTGCACCTGCGGATCGGCGGACATGCGTTCGAAATGCAGCTGCAGATTGGGGCCGAGCGCGATCTGCTGCGCGCGCGCCCAGCGCAGGGTGACGAACAGGTACGCATCGGCGATGGAACGGCGCGCGCCGCCCAGCCAGGTCTGCTGTTCAAGCGCAGCTTCCGCGCGCGCGTACAGCGTGCGCACGCGCTCGCGTGCATGCTCCTGGGTGCGGGCGATCACCGCGGCATCGTCGAGATAGCGGGTGCTGCCGAACAGCGGATGGAAGGCCGGATGCAGATCGGCGTTGAGGAAGGCCAGCCAGCGCTGCACCTCGGCGCGACTGCGCGGGCTGCCGTCGCCGGCCAGGTGGGCGTCGGGCGCGAGATCGGCGATGTAGTTGAGGATCGCCGAGTTCTGGGTGAGCACCCAGTCGTCCATCTGCAGCGCGGGCACCGCGCCGGCCGGATTGATCGCCAGATACGCGGGCGCCTTCATCGCGGCGGCGTCGAGCAGCTTCAGCTCGAAAGGCAATCCGGCCCAGCGCAGCGCGATGTGATCGGCCAGCGAACAGGCGCCGGGCTTGGAATAGAGTTTCATGGAAGGCGGCTCCGCATCGGTGAGAACGCAAGAGCGTACCCGCTGCGCGGGGCGCTTGGCGATCATGGCGCGCCATGCGTGGCGCGCGGGAGCCTGCGTCAGGACGTGCCTGCGCGGCGAACGCTTACGACGCGTTGCGCGGGCGCAGCTTCTGCACGCGATAGAACGTGTGGTCGCCGATGGTCGCGACCTGGTAGGCGTTGCGCCAGCTCGGGCTGGCGATCGCATGCGCGGCGAAGTGGCTGGCGCCGGGCACGATCTCCTTGCGCTGGCCCTGCGGCAATGCCCAGTTGCGCTCGGCGTCGAAGGAGACCTTGACCGCATCGGCCCAGGCATCGTCGTTCTTCAGTTCCGTGCCCGGCTTCACCAGGCCCGGCGCGAACTGCTTGCGTGCGGTGACCACCTCGCACATGGAATCGCCCCACAGGCCGCTGTCCAGGCGACGCAGCGCGACTTCGGCGACGGCTTGCTGTCCGCGCAGCGTCTGGTCGCGCGCTTCCAGGTACACGGTGGTGCTGAGGCAAAGCGAATCGGCAGCGGGTTGCGGCAACAATTGCGACAGCCAGAGAATCCAGGCCAGTTTCATCGTACTCCTTGCTCCGTATGGGCCGTGGTCGTGGCGCTGCGCCGGAGTGGCGCGGCAAGCGATGCGGCTTGGCGTCATGGGGAGGCGGCCTGTCACGGGCCGCCCGGGTGCCGGCAATCTGAAGTCCGGCGGGACCCGCCAAGATGGGCGGATCGGAAGAGGGGCGCACAATAGGCGCCGCTTCCCGAATCGCAACTGAACCCCGTGCCTTGACAGGGTTCACATCTCGCTCTGCGGCACTGCCGTCGCGTCTGGCTGCGCGACGGCATGGTGCAGTGCCGCAATGGAGGACATCACGCTCAGGGAAATTGTTTGCGCTGCATCAGCATCGCGTACACCTTCACCACCGGATCGGCGTGTCCGCTCAATTGCGCCAGGCGTTGGTCGCGATCCGGCCAACGCTGCGCTTGCTCGGCGAGCACGTGCAGATCGCCGAACCAGGTGTCGTGATCGCGTGCGTAGTAGGGGCCGCTCAGCAACGTGGCAAGCAGGCTCATGCCGCGGTCGCGCGCCGCGCCAGCCGGCGCGTACTCGAGATAACGCAGCAGTTCGCGCAGGCGCGCGCGCTGCACGCGGCCACTGTCGTCGCCGGCCGCGGTCTGCTGCAGCACGCCGTGGTCGAGCTGGTCGAGGAATTCCATCGATGCCTTTTCCGTAGCGGGATCGCCCGCACTGGCGGTGGGGTCCAGCAACTGCGTACGGATGTTGTAGCCGGCCTGGCGGATGAGCGAGATCGCATCGGCGTCGAGCGACTGCGCGGGGACTGGCGCTGCCGGCACGATACGATCGGCCGGCAGTTCGGCGACGAAGCGCTGCTCCAGCAGCCAGTGGTTGCCGAGCAGGCTCGACGGGCAGCGCGTCTGCGCAAGGTGCGCGGCGACGTAGCTGCGGTAGGCGGCGTGCAGTTGCTCGCGCACTGCGCTGTCGGACACTTGTTGCAGCACCAGCGGCATATCGCCGGCCACGCTGAGTTCGGTGGCGGTGAAACCGGCATCGTCGCCGCGGATGCGTTCGAACATGCGCGCCAGGCTGTCGGCGAGATGTGCCTGTCCGGCGCTATCCAGCGGCGCGCCGGCCAACACCATCTTCAGCGCCGGCGCGGTATCGGTTTCGTGTTGCGCCGCGTCCACGCGTGTGGCGAGTGCACGCGCGCGCGTCGCCGGTTGCGCCGGCTGCAGTGCGGTGGCCAAGGCATAGGTCGGGCTGGGATCGTCGAGAGTGTCCGCAGCGCAACTGCCGGCCTGCGGCGTCGGCAGCGTGGCGAACACCGTCTGCGCCTGCGCCGGTGTGGCGCGCTGGGCGGCGCGCGTCTGCAGCGACAGCCGGTCCAGTCCCGCGGTGCGCGGCGCGCGCAATTCGTCGTCGCGCTCATCGTCGATGTTGCCGACGCGGGCCAGGCCGGGCATGCGCCGTTGTGCGCGTTCGGCCAGTGCCGCAGCCTGTTGCGTCAGCCGTTGCGCGGCGGCGGTTCGGTCGCCGTCGCCTTGCGTCGGCAGATCGGGGGACGTGGCGAGGCGCAACAGCACATCGGCCTGGAAGTCGGCCGGCAGTGCCTGCGCTGCGGCCAGCACCGCGCTCGCGGGCGGCCCGGGCACGGTGCTGCCGGTGGCCGGCGCGGCGTGCATCGGCAGCGGCGTCCGCGCGCTGGCGTTGCCGGCCTGCGGATGCGTGGCGAGGGACGCGGGTGCCGCCGCGTGTGCGCCATGCGCGGTCGCTGCGCGTTGCAACAGCGGCATGCACGCGCCGGCGACCAGCAGCGCGAGAAGCAGATAGCGGGGGCGGGGAGCGGAACGCATGTCGAAACTCCTGAAAGCGTCGGACGGACTGCACGGCGCGGTGGCGCCGTGCAGGGCCGGGGAGCGGCGAACTCCCCGGCGCGACCATGCGATGGTCAGTTGTAGCGGGTCGTATCGCGCGGCACGTTGGCGCGGATCACGCTGAGCGGGTCGTCGGTGATGATGCTGGTGAAGCCGGCGGTGACCTGTCCGCGGAAGTCCGGACGATCGTCGGCGGCCTCGTTGCCGAAGTACTTGGTGCGCGACAGGTAGTCGCTGAGCGACGCACAGCAGGTGCCGTTGCTGCGCACGTAGTGCTGGCCGTCATGGCTGCTCAGGCGGTACTCGGGCACCGGCGAGAACGCACCGATCGCGCGCTTCTGCGCCTGGTTGTCGGCCAGCAGCTCGGCGGTCGGGTCGCCGCGGCGCGGCTGCTTGTTGCCGATCTCCAGCCAGGCGAAGCCGTTCTGGCCGCGCACCTGGGTGATCCAGGCGTTGACCCGGCAGAACGGCGTGTTGGGGCTGATCGTGCCGCACAGGCCCAGGTAGCCGCCGTCGGCGAGGTTGTCCATGTCGCCGGCGTAGACGGTCGGCGCGAACGCCACACCCTTGGTGTAGCGGGTGATGTCGCTGGGATTGCGTGCCAGCAGCGAGGCGCTGAACTTCAGCACCACCTGGTTGTCCATGCGGAACGCATGCACCTGATCGGCGGCACGCGAGACCGCGTCCAGGGTCTTCAGGTCCAGCACCACCACCATGTGATTGGCGCTGGTGACCACGGTGTTCAGCGCCGAGGCCAGCGAGGTCGGCCGGTAGTTGGTCTTGGCGAAGTTCTTGTCGCGCAGGAACGAATTGATCAGCTCATGCCCGGTGAGGGTGCGGATGTCCGGATTCCAGCCGGAGGGATTGGTCGCGTTCTGGAAGATGTAGAACGGCGGATCGTGGTCGACCACGCGGCCGGCGTTCTGGTCGTGGAACAGCCACAGCAGGCCGTCGGCGTCCTGCTTGACGTCCAGTTCGATGGCCTCGATGTTGTTGTTGTAGGTGCTGAGGATCGAGCAGGTGGAGTTTTCCGGGCAGCCATTGCTGACCACGCCACGGTGCGCGATCACCGCGACGTCGGCGCGGTTGCCCTGGTACGGACTCTTCATCGCACTGAGGATGCGCTGGGGGTTCCAGTTGTTGGCGGCCGACGCCGTGCCGGACAGGGCGGCCAGCGACGCGCAGGCCAGGGCCAGGGCGAGAACCTTGGCGGGTTTCTTGGGCAGTTTCATGTGCTCTCTCTTCCGTTCGGGGTTGATGGAATGAAGTGAAGCAAGCGCAACGCACTGTAAGCGACGGACGCATGGGCGTGGTCGTCTGCAGCGCAATGCTCGAAGCGACGGGCATCGTCCTGGCGTTGCATGCCACCCGTCTGAAACTGAGCTCCTGGCGACACCCCGCGTGGTCCACCGCGGGGCGTCGCCGGGATTTGGACCGAGACCGGCTACCGTGGCGTGTCCGCGCCGTGCAGGTAGCGTTGCAATGCCAACGGTTCGTCGGTTTGGATCATGCTGACGCCATGCGTGCGCAGCCCGCCCCAGACCGCGGCCGGATCGCGCAGCGCGCGCTGGTCGGTGTAGTTGGCCGACAGCCGCATCGGCCTGCCGCTGGCGATGTCGTTGGTCATGGTGTTGACGAACAGGCGCGTGTGCGGCGCCAGTTCGCGTTGCGCGATGTCCAGCACTGCCGGGTCGTCGAACATCAACTGCACCACCGCCGGCTGCAAGCTGGCGGCGCGGCGCAGGGCCTGCTCGGGCGGCAGCGTCGACGCGCGCTGCAGGTACAGTGCCTGCACCGCGATGTCGGCCTTGCGCGCGCGCTGCAGAACCGCTGCGGAAACGTCCAGCGGCACGTTGAGCAGCACGTCGCGTTGCGCGCCGGCTGCCTCCACCACGTCGATCACCTGCTCCAGTGCCGCGGCCTTGATGTCCAGGTTCACCAGCACCTTGCCGCGCGCCGCGGCCAGGGCCTGCGCCAGCGTCGGTGGATGCCGCACGGTGAGCGTGCTGTCGCGTCCGCCGCCCTGGCTGCGTACGCGCAAGGCGGCGATCTGCGCCGCTGTCAGGTCGGCCACCGCGCCGTGTCCATCGGTGGTGCGGTTCACGGTGTCGTCGTGCATCAGCACCAGCGCGCCGTCGCGGCTGGTGCGCACGTCGATCTCGACCATGTCCACGCCGCGCGCGATGCATGCGGCGATGCCGTCCAGGGTGTTCTCGGACGCGAACGTCCAGCAGGCGCGGTGCGACACCACCAGCGCTGGCCCGTGCGGATCGCGCAGGCGCTCGGGCAGGCTCGGCGTCGCCGCCAGGGCCAGCATCGGCAACGACAGCGCTGCGCTCATCAGCAGTCTCCGGCAGCGCATGCTCACCACCTCCAGGTCAGCGACGCGTTGTAGTTGCGGCCGAAGATCGGCCGGGCGTAGATCGCGTCGGCGGTGCCTTGCCCGGACAGCGTGTCCACGCGCGCATTGCCTTCGGTCAGGCCGAGCGCGTTGCTGACGTTGGCGGCGTGCATCTGCAGTTCCAGGTGGTCGGTCAGCCGCGCGAACAGGCCCAGGTCGTAGGTGGTGTAGGCGGGCAGGGCGGTGGCGTTGGTGTAGTCCACATAGCGCTGGCCCATGCGATAGGCGGTGGCCGACAGTTCCAGCGGCCGGCCGTCGATGTCGAAGTAGAGCGTCGGGCTGAGCGAGGCCATGAACTTGGGAATGCGCGAGATCTGCTTGCCGTCCAGGTCGCCGTAGCTGAGGCCGGTGGTCGCGTTGCTCAGGCCGCGCGTCTGCGGATCCTGCAGCGTCGCCGAGCCGGTGATGCCGAACAGCGGCGACGGCCGCCAGGTGAACTCCGATTCCAGGCCCAGCGTGCGGGTCTTGCCGACCAGCGCCAGGCTCTGCACCGCACCGCTGCCGTCGAGCACGATGGCGCTGATCGACAGATCGTTGAAGCGGCTCCAGAAGCCGACCGTGGAGAACGAGAAGGTGTCGCCGAAGCTGCCGCGCAGGCCGGCCTCGGCCTGGTCGATGTCGGTGACGTCGGCGTTCTGTGTCTGGTAGACGTTCTGCAGCCGCGGCAGGCGCTGCGACTGGGTGTAGCGGGCGAAGGTCTGCAACTGCGGGGTGAGCGCGAACTCGGCGCCGAGCGTCCACTGCGTGGCGTGGCGATGATCGGTGCGCGGACTGAACGCGCCGCTGAGGCCGCCGACGTTGTCGTCGGCCAGCGTGGTCGGATCGCCGAGATTGCGCGTGGTGGTGGCGTCGACGCCGCCATTGGCGTTGTAGCGGGTGTAGCGCACACCGGCATCCAGGCCGAGGCGGCCGAAACGCACCGAATCCCACAGGTACGGCGACAGGTAGGTGCCGTTGGCGAAACCGCTGGTGACGCCGTTGCCGTAGCGCACGAAGCCGTTCTGGGTGACCGAGCCGACCACGTTGCCGGTGGCGTCGTAGGCCAGCACGTCCAGCCGCTGCGCGTTGTTCTGCAGCGTGGTCAGCACGGTGTTCTGCAGCCGGTCCTGGCGGTACTCGAAGTGCTGCACATTGAGGCCGGCGGTGAGCGTGTGCTGGCCCAGCGCCGTGTCGTCGAACGCCTTGCTCAGGCGCAGGTCGTCGGACAGCGTGCGCAGATGGGTACGCGCATTCCACAGGCCGCTCTCCAGCACCAGGCCGTCGGCCGCGGCCGGATCGTAGGCGGCGCCGTTGCGGGTGGTGACGTAGCCGACCCGCGCCACCCGCGCGCCGAAGCCGCTGCGCGCACGGCCGAGTTGCGTGTTGAGGTAGGCGCCGGCGTCGTAGGGTGCGGCGCCGGAGAACAGCGCGGTGTAGTCCACCTCCGCATCGACGAAGCGCATGCGGTTGTTGAGGGTCAGGCCGTCGCCCAGGTCCCATTCCAGGTGCGTGCCGAGTTGCTTGACCTTGCTGTGGATGCCGTCGGCCAGGTCCAGGTTGCGCGCCAGCGGTGTAGTGCCGTCGAAGGTCAGGGCCGTGGTGTGGCGCAGGTCGTTGGACAGCAGCGTGCCGTCCAGCGGGTCGATCAGCGCCGACAGCGATTGCGACGGATTGCGCGGGTCGGCCAGTGGGATCGGGTTGTAGAAGGTGGTGCGGTCGTTCAAATACTTGGCGTCGACGTCGAGCACCGCATCGCCCATCAGGAAGGTCAGGTTGCCGCGCAACTGGCCGCCCTGGTCGGCGGTGTAGCCGGTGCGGCGCAGGCCGTCGTCGCTGCGGTGGTAGCCGCCGATGCTGTACAGCACGTTCTCGCTGAGCGGGCCGGAACTGTAGGCGTCCTCGCGGCGCAGGCCGTCGCTGCCGACGGTCATGCGCACCGCGCCTTCGGGCGTGGCGGTGCCGTGGCGGGTGATGGCATTGACCGTGCCGCCCGGCGCATTGGTCGCGAACAGCGGCGAGGTACCGCCGCGCACCACTTCCAGGCGCTCGGTCATCATGTCCAGCGCGAACAGGGTGTCGACGTTGAAGAAGCTTTCCTGCGGCTCGTCGAACAGGGTCAGGCCGTCTTCCTGGTATTGCACGTAGTACCAGCCGCCCGCCGGCAGGCCGCGCACGTACAGGTTCTGACCGCCGCCCTGGCCGCCGGAAGGCTCGGCGGAGAAGCCGGGGACCGCCCGCAGCATGTCCACGCTGCTGCTCGGGGTGCTGCGCTCCAGGCGTTCCTTGGACACCACGCTGATCGCGAACGGCGCGTCCTTCTGCGACTGGCCCTGCGGCGTACCGGTGACCACGATCTGGTCCAGCGTGGTGGTGGCGTCGGCCGGCGGCGCGGGCGCGTCCTCGGCATGGACGGCAGCGGCGCTGCCGAGAATGGATGCGAGCGCCAGTGCCAGCAGGCTCGGGTGCGGATGATTGGTACGCATGAAGACCCCCAGTAAAAGAATGTGGGGTTAATACTATTTACCATGTATGAAACTTCTATGTCCACGTGCTAGGTTGTCGCGGTCGTGCATCCATCACGCTTCCGCCCCCTATGCCGTACTCCGACTTTCCGCCGCGCGTCAGTGCCGGCGGCCGCCAATTGCTCGACCGTGTGTTCAAGACCGGGGTGCAGACCCAGGCGGCGCTGAGCCGCGACCTGGACCTGTCGCAGCCCACCGTCGCGCGCCTGCTGCAGGGGTTCGTGCAGGACCGCATGGTCCAGCTCAGCGCCCGTGCCGCCGAGGGCCGCGGCAATCCCAGCGTCGACGTGCGGCTGGCGCCGGACTACGCCTATGCCTTCGGCATCGGCCTGATGGGCGACGTGGTGGCGCTGGCGCTGGTGGATTTCGCCGGCAACGTGCGCGGCCAGCGCCGCATCGGCCTGGCCGACATGCGCCGCGCGCCGGTGCTGGCGCAGTTGCAGCGGTTCCGTGCCGAACTGCTGGCCGAGAGCGGAGTGGACCCGGCGCGGGTGGTCGGCACCGGCATGGCGATCTCGGCGTTCTTCACCGGGCAGGGCCGGCAGATGGCCGGGCCGCCGGCGCTGGAGGACTGGACCCAGGTCGACCTGGTGCCGATCCTGGAAGAGGCCCTGGGCGGCACGGTCACGCTGGAGAACGACGGCGCGGCGGCGGCGGTGGCCGAGAGCCTGTACGGGGTCGGCCGCGACTGCCGCGACTTCGTCTACCTGCACCTGACCAACGGCTTCGGCGGCGGCATCATCGCCGATGGCCGGCTGTTCCGCGGCTACCGCGGCAACGCCGGCGAGTTCGGCGGCATCTGGACCGTCGGCGGCATGGCCTATCCGAACCTGGACGCGCTGCTGTCGCTGGTGCGCGCCGCCGGCCAGGACTACGCCGGGGTCGAGCAGATGCTCAGCGCGATCGACGCGCACACGCCGGGCGTGGACGCCTGGCTGGACATGGCCGAGGCACCGTTCTCGCAGCTGTGCGCCTACCTGGCCTACGCGCTGGATCCGCAGGCGATCGTGATCGGCGGGCGTCTGCCGGCCGCGATCGCGCAGCGCCTGATCGAGCGTATCCGCATTCCGCGCGCGCCCAACCGGCATGGCCTGGCGCCGCCGCTGCCGCAGTTGTGCATCGCCCGCACCGTCGGCGACGCGGTGACTCTGGGCGCGGCGTTGATGCCGCTGCAGCGGGCGTTTTTCGCCTGAGTCCTGCAGCAGCGGGCGCCGTGCGTCGCGCCGCGGTGTGCTGCGGATGCTGCTGGCCAGGCGCTCGCTCGCGGTGCATCGCGGCGGCGTCGACCGTGCGCCGCGGTCTCAGCCGCTGCTCGCGTTCGCCGCCAGGCCGGCACCGAGCGGAGGCGATCGGCCGCGCCCGGTGAGCCATGCCAGCAGAAGGCACAACGCCCCGCACAGCAGCGGGCCGGCCGCCATCGCCCAGCACAGCAGCAGGCAGTGCCCGTCGCGGTAGTCCAGCGCATCCAGCAGCACGCCGATCAGCACCACCCCGGCGGCCAGCGCGACCTGCGCGGCCGCGGTCAGCGCGGCGAAGCACAGCGCGTGCTCGGCGACCGCCCGGGTCGCGGTGCACTGCGCATGCCAGGCCCACACCAGTTGCCCGCCGCTGCCGCCGATGGCGCCGATGCAGGCGGCCGCGGCCAGGCTCAGCAGCGGCTGCGCCGGCAACGCCAGCGCGAACAGCGGCGCGCACAGCAGCAGGGCGCTGCCGAGCCAGGCCAGCCGTTGCGTCGGCGTGCGCTGTCGGCCCCAGCGCGCGGCCAACGGTTGCACCAGCACCGTGCCGAGCGCATAGGCGATCAGGACCGCGCTGCCCCAGCCGGGCGAGAGCAGGCCGTAGGCGGCCACGTACGGGGCGAGCTTGGTGAACGCGGGCAGGGTCAGCGAGACCGCCGCGATCAGCGCCAGCGGCTGCCAGGGAATCGCGCGCCAGGAGGGCGCCTGGTCGTTTGCGGCCAGTGCTGTGGCGTCGGCTGGTGACGGGTGGACCGCGGTACCGCGCAGCACCCGCTGCAACTGCCAGGCGCACAGCATCGCCACCGCTGCGAGCACCGCGCTGGCCTGCAGCGCCAGGCTGCCGCCATCGGTGCCGCGCGCCAGCACCGCACCGACCACGCTGCTGATCAGCAAGGCCGCGGCGCCGCTGCCGGCCAGGCGCAGCGCGCTGGCGCCGTCGTGGCCGCGCCAGGGCCACTGCGCCAGGCTCAGCAAGGTGTTCTGGGCCACGTCGCAGGCAGCGTAGGCCAACCGGAACAGCAGGCTCACCGCCAGCACGTAGCCCAGCCGCCACGGCGGCGGCAGCAACGGCGCGGCGAACACCAGCAGTAGCGCCAGCGCCGCGGCGGCCAGGCCGTGCCATTGCAGGCGCCCGGCGCTGCGCACGTCGCGCAGGCGCCGGCGCAGGCCCCAGCCGGCGCCCAGGCCGATCGCGGCGCTGAGCAGCAGGCCCAACGCCAGCACCAGCCCGGCCGCGATCGCGCGCAGCCCAGCATGTTCGGTCAGCGAATAGATCAGCAGCAGTTCGCCGGCGTACCACAGCAGGCTCTTGCCGAAATGCGCGCCGGCATACGCCGCCAAGGCCGCTTGCGGCAGTTGGGGCAGGGCGGGCAGGGGCGAGGGACGCGGCATGCCCAGGCTTATAGCCTCGCGATGCGACAGCACCAAGTCCGCTGCCCTGGCCGGCGGACTCCCGGCTACCGGCGGACCATGCCTAAAGTTGCGCGGCCAGCCGGCTGCCCTGGGCGATGGCGCGCTTGGCGTCCAGTTCGGCGGCGACGTCGGCGCCGCCGATCAGGTGCGCGCCGCGGCCGGCGGCCTGCAGCGTCGCGTGCAGGTCGCGCCGCGGTTCCTGGCCGGCGCAGACCACCACGGTCCCGACCGGCAACACTTGCTCGGCGCCGTCCACGCGGATGCGCAGGCCGCTGTCGTCCACGCCCAGGTATTCGACGCCGCCGAGCATGGTCACGCCCTTGGCCTTGAGCGTGGCGCGATGGATCCAGCCGGTGGTCTTGCCCAGCCGCGCGCCGGGCCGGCCCGGGCTGCGCTGCAGCAGCCACACGCTGCGCGCCGGCGGCTCCGGGCGCGGCTTGCACAGCGCGCCGCGGCCTTCGAACTGCGGGTCCACGCCCCACTCGGCCATCCACCGCGCCGGGTCCAGCGCGGTCGACGCACCGGCGTGCACCAGGAACTCGCCGACATCGAAGCCGATGCCGCCGGCGCCGATGATCGCCACCTTGTCCGCCGCCTGCACCCGGCCCTGCAGCACGTCCAGATAGCTGACCACGCTGGGATGGTCGGCGCCGGGGAAGTCCACCGCGCGCGGCACGATGCCGGTGGCCAGCACCACCTCGTCGAAGTCGGCCAGCAGCGCCGCATCGGCGGTGGTGTGCAGGCGCAACTCCACGCCGGTGGCGTCGATCTGGTGGCGGAAGTAGCGCAGCGTCTCGTGGAATTCCTCCTTGCCGGGAATGCGCTTGGCCACGTTGAACTGGCCGCCGATCTCGCTGGCGCTGTCGAACAGGGTGACGCGGTGGCCGCGTTGTGCGGCCACGGTGGCGCAGGCCAGGCCGGCCGGGCCTGCGCCGACCACGGCGATGCGCTTGGGCGCGCGGGTCGGGAGGTAGTTCAGTTCGGTCTCGGCGGCCGCGCGCGGATTGACCAGGCAACTGGCGGTCTTGTTCTCGAACACGTGGTCCAGGCAGGCCTGGTTGCAGGCGATGCAGGTGTTGATCGCCTGCGCCTGGCCACGCTGCGCCTTGTTCGCCCATTCCGGGTCGGCCAGCAGCGGCCGCGCCAGCGACACCATGTCGGCGCCGCCGCCGGCGAGGATGCGCTCGGCCACGTCGGGCATGTTGATGCGGTTGGTGGCGATCAGCGGCAGCCGCACGTGCGGCTTGAGTTTGGCGGTCACCGCCGCGAACGCCGCACGCGGGACCGAGGTGGCGATGGTCGGCACGCGTGCTTCGTGCCAGCCGATGCCGGAGTTGATGAGGGTCGCGCCGGCGGCCTCGATCGCCTGCGCCTGCAGCACGATCTCCTGCCAGTCGCTGCCGTCCTCGACCAGGTCCACCAGCGACAGCCGATAGACGATGATGAAGTCCGGCCCGCAGGCGGCGCGGATGCGGCGCACGATCTCCACCGCGAAGCGCATGCGCTTGGCGGCGTCGCCGCCCCAGGCGTCGTTGCGGAGGTTGCTGCGCGGGGCGATGAACTCGTTGATCAGATAGCCTTCCGAGCCCATCACTTCCACGCCGTCGTAGCCGGCCTCGCGCGCCAGCTTGGCGGCATGGGCGTAGGCGTCGATCTGGCGTTCGACGCCGCGCGCCGACAGCGCGCGCGGGGTGAACGGATTGATCGGCGCCTTCAGTTTCGACGGCGCCACCGACAAGGGGTGGTAGGCGTAGCGCCCGGCGTGCAGCAACTGCAGGCAGATCTTGGCGCCGTGCGCGTGCACCGCGGCGGTCACCTGCCGGTGCGGGCGTACCTCCCACGGCCACGACAGCTTGCCGCCGAACGGTTTCAGCCAGCCGACCACGTTCGGCGCGAAGCCGCCGGTGACGATCAGGCCGACGCCGCCGGCGGCGCGCTCGGCGAAGTACGCGGCCAGTTTGGGGAAGTCGCGGGCGCGGTCTTCCAGGCCGGTGTGCATGGAGCCCATCAGGATGCGGTTGCGCAGCTGGGTGAAGCCCAGGTCCAGCGGGGCGAACAGGTGCGGGTAGGCGGTGGGGGTGGGGTCGGGCTGGCCGGGGGCGGGCGACATGGCGTGGATACGCAGGCGTACGGAAGGGCGCAGGGTGCCGTGAAACCTGGCTGGCGGCAAGAGGGGTGTTGGCCTACGTGCCCTTCCATGCCTTACGGTGAAGTTGAGGTTGCACTCGTTCTGACGCTGCGATTTGAAGCATGAAGCTTTGAATCAAGAGCGAAAGCTTCCGCTGGCGCGGGTTACTTTTCTTTGCTTGTGCAAAGAAAAGTAACCAAAAGAAAGCACACCCCGCAGCGCGCCCTCCGCGCTGCGCGCTCCGGGTTCGCAGCCACGACGGGGATTCGCGGAAGGGGCATCCTGCCCCTGCCGCGAACGGCGCACATCCATGTGCGCCGCCCTTCGGGTTTTTCCCCGCCGCGTCTGCCGCGCTGAGGGGACCCGGTAGATCAAAAGCACAGCGAAAGCACAGCAACAGCACCAGCAGGAGCGGTTACGGACGGCGGGGCGATCGCACCAATGTTCCGATCGCTGCGCCGCCTGCTCAGCCCCAGCCGACCAGGGCCAGTTTGCCGATGGTGCTGCCCGACTCCAGGCGGCGGTGTGCCTCGCGCAGGGTGGTGGCGTTGATCGGGCTCAGTGTCTCGGTCAGGGTGGTGCGCAGTTCGCCCGCGTCCACCAGGCTGGCGGTGCGCGCCAGGATGCGGTGCTGTTCGATCATGTCCTCGGTGCGGAACCGGGCGCGCGCGAACATCATTTCCCAGTGGATGCCGATGCACTTGGCCTTGTACGGGTCGCCGATGTGCAGCGGACCGCTCGGCTCGACGATCAGGCCGACGTGGCCCTGCGGCGCCAGCAGCTCGCCCAGCGCCTGCCAGTAGCGGTCGGTGTCGGCCAGGTTCAGCGCCGCGTCCACCTGGTCGATGCCCAGCGCATGCAATTGCGGCGCCAGCTCCTGGCGATGGTCGATCACGTGGTGCGCGCCGAGTTGCAGGCACCAGTCGCGGGTCTGCGGCCGCGAGGCCGTGGCGATCACCTCGAAGCCGGCATGCCGCGCCAACTGGATCGCGATCGAGCCGACCCCGCCCGCGCCGCCGATCACCAGCAGGCGGCGGCCGCGGTTGCGCGCGTCGTCGAAGTCGAACGGCATGCGCTGGAACAGCAACTCCCAGGCGGTCAGCGTGGTCAGCGGCAGCGCCGCGGCCTGGGCGAAGTCCAGCGTGGCCGGCTTGCGCGCGACGATGCGCGCATCCACCAGTTGGTACTGCGCGTTGCTGCCGGCACGGGTGATGTCGCCGGCGTAGTAGACCTCGTCGCCCGGCTCGAAGCCGTCGACCTCGGGCCCGACCGCCTCGACCACGCCGGCGGCGTCGTAGCCCAGCACCTTGGGCTGGCCGTCGCTCGCGCCCTTGGCGCGGACCTTGGTGTCCACCGGATTGACCGATACCGCTTCGACCCGCACCAGCAGGTCGTGGCCGCCGGGCGCGGGCGGGGTCGGCAGGTCGAGGTCGTGCAGCGACTGCGGATCGTCGATCGGCAGGGGATGGAGGGTGGCGACCGCTTTCATGGAGGCTCCTGGACGTGAGGGAAAGGAGGGCACGGCCGCGGCTCAGACCGGCCGCGGGTTGCGCTCGGCGAAGCCGCGCTGGTGCCAGGACGGATACGCCGGCACCGCGGCGCTGGCTGCATCCAGTTGTTGCAGGTGGGCGGCTTCGAGGGTCCAGCCGACCGCCCCCAGATTCTGCCGCAACTGCTCCTCGGTCCGTGCGCCGATGATCACGCTGCTGACCGTCGGCCGCTGCAGCAGCCAGTTCAGCGCGATCTGCGGCACGCTTTTGCCGGTCTCCGCGGCGATCGCCTCCAGTGCGTCGAGGACGCGGTACAGGCGCTCGTCCTCCACCGGCGGGCCGGCCTCGGTGACCGCCTTGTCGTGCAGGCGGCTGCTGTCCGGCAGCGGCTGGCCGCGACGCAGCTTGCCGGTCAGCCGGCCCCAGCCCAGCGGGCTCCACACCAGCGCACCCACGCCCTGGTCCAGGCCCAGCGGCATCAGTTCTTCCTCGTAGTCGCGGCCGATCAGCGAGTAGTAGGCCTGGTGCGCGACATAGCGCGACCAGCCGTGGCGGTCGGCCACCGCCAGCGACTTCATCAACTGCCAGCCGGAGAAGTTGGACACGCCGAGGTAGCGGATCTTGCCGGCACGCACCAGGTCGTCGAGCGTGGACAGGGTTTCTTCCACCGGCGTGTACGCGTCGAAGCCGTGCAACTGGAACAGGTCGAGATAGTCGGTGCCCAGGCGGGTCAGCGCCGCCTCCACTGCGCGGATCAAATGGAAGCGCGAGGACCCGACGCTGTTGGGCGCCGCGCGGTCGAAGCGGAAACCGGCCTTGGTCGAGAGCAGCACCTGGTCGCGGCGGCCCTTGATCGCCGCGCCCAGCACCGATTCGGCAGCGCCGCCGGAGTAGACGTCGGCGCTGTCGAACAGGGTGACGCCGGCCTCCAGGCAGATGTCGATCAGGCGCCGCGCCTGATGCACGTCCGAATTGCCCCAGGTGGCGAAGAACGGATCGGTGCCGGCGAAGGTGCCGGTGCCGAAGCTGAGCACGGGGACCTTGAAGCCGGATGCGCCGAGATGACGGTATTCCATGGAGAACTCCTGATGGCGAAGGGGGAAGTGAGGAGAGAGAAGGCGTCAGCGCCCCGCCGCGTCGGTGTCGACGGCGTCGGTCGCAGCGGAGGTGGGAGCGGGCGCGGTGGCGCCGAGCAACTGCGCAGCGGCCTCGGCCATGGCCGCGTAACCGGCATCGCCGGGATGCAGGTGATCGCCCGAGTCGAAATCCGCACGCATCCGCGTGGGGTGCGCGGGGTCGCGCAGCAGCGCATCGAAATCCAGGAGCGCGTCGAAGCCGTTGCCGGCGCGCAGCCAGGCATTGACCTGCTGGCGCACGGCCTCCTTCTTCGGGCTGTAGTAGCCGGGGATCGGCGAGTCCGGCAGCGCGCTCTCGAACGGGGTGAGGGTGGCGCCGATCACCCGCAGCCCGCGCGCCTGCGCGCGCTGCAGCAGTTGCCGGTAGCCGGCGATCAGGTCCTCGGCCGACACCGGCGCATCGTCCGGCGCGAACGGCGTGCCGTACCAACTGATGTCGTTGATGCCCATCAGCAGGATCACGGTGTGCACGCCGGGCTGCGCCAGCACGTCGCGGTCCAGCCGCGCCAGCGCGTTCTGGCCCATGCGGTCGCGCAGCACGCGCCCGCCGGAGATGCCCGCGTTGAGCACCGCCACCCGCTGCGCGGCCAGCCGCGTGGCCAACTGGTCCGGCCAGCGCCGGTCCTGCCCCGGCGTCGAGGCGGCGCCGTCGGTGATCGAATCGCCCAGCGCCACCACCGCGCCGATGGCATCGGCTCGGCGCACCTGGATGCCGCTGACGAACAGCCGCACCGGCAGCGCCGTCGCGTCGGCCAGGCTGGCGTCGGCGGTGCGCTCGCCCTCGGTCAGCCATGCGCTCTGCAGGCCCTCCCAGTGGAAGGTGGACGGTGCGGTCGGCTGCGGCAGGTACAGACTGATGCTGAGCCGGGCCAGGTCCGGCACGCTCAGCGCCACCGGGTCGCTGAGCACTGGCGCGCCCGGCGGCACGGTCACCTCGGTCCTGCCGCCGAAGCGCAGCGGTCGCTGCGAGCCGGGCAGGATTGCCGCGCCGTCGCCGGCCAGCGCCAGCGACGCCGCACCGATGTGCAGCGGCGCATCGCCATAGGCGTTGCTCAGTTCCACCCGCACCTCGTTGCCGCCCAGGCTGACCCGCGCCACCTGGCGCACGGTCTGCCGCCACAGGTGGAACGGCGTCTGCGTCGGGAACGGGAAGTCCGCGCTCCACAGCGGCTGCGGGCTGGCCTGCCAGGTCGCGATCCAGTCGCGCGGTGCGGCATCCGCCATGATCGCCGTGCCCAGCAGCGCCGCCGCCAGCGCGGCCGTCGCCATCGGCCGGCTCATGCCGCACCGCCGGCGGCGCAACCCGCGCCGTGATTGGCGGCGGGTGTGGCGGTGGCCGGCGACAGCCGCAGCGCGCCCAGCGCCACCGCCAGTCCGGCCAGGGTCAGCAGTGCCGCCACCCAGGGCAGTTGCGACAGGCTGCCGCCATGGCCGAGCACCAGGCCCCCGAGCCAGGCGCCCAGCGCATTGCCCAGGTTGAACGCGCCGATGTTCAGGCTCGAGGCCAGATGCCGGCCGGCCTCGCCGGCCTTGCCCAGCACCCATACCTGCAGCGGCGCCACCGTGGCGAACGCGGCCACGCCCAGCAGGCCGATGCCCAGCGCCATCGCCGGCGCCGAGGGCAGGGCGAGGGTCAGCGCCGCCAGCACCACTGCCAGCACGCCCAGGCTCAGCGGCAGCGCCTGCCGCGGGCGGCGGTCGGCCAGGCGTCCGCCAAGCAGGTTGCCGACGATCATGCCCACGCCGAACACCAGCAGCAGCGGCGACACCGCACTCTCGGAAACTCCGGTGACCTGGGTCAGCAGCGGCTGCACATAGGTGTACACGGCGAACACGCCGGCATAGCCCAGCACCGTCGTCGCCAGGCCCAGCAGCACCGGCGCGCGGCCGACCGCGCGCAGTTCCTCGCGCAGCGGCACGGCCGCCGGTGCGGCGCGGTTGGCCGGCACCAGCGCGGCGATCACCACGGTGGCCAGCGCGCCGATCGCCGCCACCGCCCAGAACGTGGCGCGCCAGCCGTAGTGCAGGCCCAGCCAGGCGCCGGCCGGCACCCCGAGCAGGGTGGCGACGGTGAGGCCGGTGAACATGGTCGAGATCGCCGAGGCCTTGCGCTGCGGCGGCACCAGGGTGGTGGCGACCACCGCACCGACGCCGAAGAAGGTGCCGTGCGCCAGCGAGGTCACCACCCGCGCCGCCATCAGCGCGGCGTAGTTCGGCGCCAGTGCGCAGGCCAGGTTGCCGGCGGTGAACACCAGCATCAGCGCCAGCAGCACGCGCTTGCGCGGCCAGCGCCGGCTGGCCACGGTCAGCAGCGGCGCGCCGAGGAACACGCCCAGCGCATAGCCGGAGATCAGCAGCCCGGCGGCCGGAAGGCTGACCCGCAGGTCGGCGGCGACCTGCAGCAGCAGGCCCATGATCACGAACTCGGTGGTGCCGATGCCGAAGGCGCCGGCGGTCAGCGCATACAGCGCGAGCGGCGTGCGTCCTGCAGCGGGTTGCTGGGGAGGTGGAGCGAGCGAGGCGGCCATGCGGCGGCTCCGGAAGTGGCGGGAGGACGGCAGCCTAGGTCTGCATGTCTTCAGTAAAAACAGTAAAAATATTGAACGACTTTCAATGGAATCCACACAATGGACCGGATCGGCGACATCGCCCTGTTCCTGCGCGTGCTCGACCTCGGCTCGATCAGCGCCGCCGCGCGCAGCCTGGACCTGTCGGTGGCGGTGGCCAGCCAGCGGCTGCAGCGGCTGGAACGCGCGCTCGGCGTGCGTCTGCTGCACCGGACCACGCGGCGCCTGCACCCGACCCCGGAAGGCCTGCAACTGGCCGAGCAGGGGCGGCCGCTGGTCGAGGACCTGGAGTCGCTGGCCGGCGGCCTGCGCCAGGCCGGCGCCAGCGCCGCCGGCACCCTGCGGGTGACGATGTCGGCCGCATTCGGGCGCCTGTATGTCTCGCCCGTGCTGCCGCGCTTCATGGCCCTGCATCCGCAGGTGCGGCTGAGCGTGCACCTGAGCGACAACGTCGTGGACCTGGTCAGCGAAGGTTTCGATCTGGCGATCCGCATCGGCACCCTGCGCGACTCCAGCCTGGTCGCGCGGCGCCTGGCCGGCAATCGACGCATGCTCTGCGCCTCGCCCGACTACCTGCGCCGCCACGGCACCCCGGCCACGCCGGCCGACCTGGCCGCGCACGCCTGCCTGCTGCTGACCGGCAGCGACGGCCGCCAGGACACCTGGCGGCTGCAGGGACCCGACGGCGAGATCGCGGTGCGCGTGGCCGGGCCGCTGGAGACCAACTTCGGCGAGGTGCTGCGCGATGCCGCGGTCAACGGCCAGGGCATCGCCCTGCATTCGGAATGGCACGTGGCCGAGGACCTGCGGCAGGGACGGCTGTGCCAGGTGCTGCCCGACTACCCGCTGACCGAGACCGGCATCTACGCGGTGATGCCGCAGCGCCGGCTGGTGCCGCCACGGGTGCGGGCCTTCGTCGAGTTCATGCAGGCCGAGTTGGCGGACCCGCCGCCGTGGGCACGGCCAGGGTGAGACCTGGGTCGCCCTGCGGGTCCTTGTCTACGACCGCAAACGGTCATGCGCCTGCCGCATTGCGGGATTTCATCAAGCTGTATAGGGTGTATCCACGGCCTGGCAGCGGCTGGCGTTGACTTTCACATGTTACGTGCTCGTTAACGCCATCTTCACTATGCCGCGCATAATGTGCGCGGCGATGGCGTGCGGAAACGGCCGTCTGGATGTGACGAGACATCTGTACTGAACCATGCCTCTACCGGTTTCTATCTCCCCGAAACAAGGAGTTGTATTAATGAACAAGAAAATTCTCACCGCCGCGTTGCTGGGCGGTCTGGCCGTCGCCCAGGCAGCGTCCGCGCAGGAATTCGACGACCGCTGGTACCTGACCGGTTCGGCTGGTTTCAACTTCCAGGACAAGGACCGCACCACCAACGATGCGCCCTTCGTCACCCTGGGGCTGGGCAAGTTCATCAACCCGAACTGGTCGCTGGACGGTGAGCTGAACTATCAGAACCCGAACTTCGACAAGAACCAGGACCTGAACTGGAGCCAGTACGGCATCTCGTTCGACCTGCGTCGCCACTTCATCCAGGAAGGCCGCGGCTGGAACCCGTACCTGCTGTTCGGCCTGGGCTACCAGCGCTCGGAAGAAGAGTTCGACACCGGCGGTCCGGTCTCCCCGGGCCAGCGCAAGGACGGCAACTTTGCCGCCAAGGCCGGCGTCGGTCTGCAGACCACCTTCGACAAGCGCGTTGCCGTGCGTGCCGAAGTGGCCTACCGCGCTGACTTCGACGACCAGAGCGTTGCCGCTCCGTCGCAGAACTGGTTCGGCGACGTGCTGGCCTCGGTCGGCGTCGTGATCCCGCTGGGCCCGCCGCCGGCTGCCCCGGTCGCCCCGCCGCCGCCGCCGGCCGCTGCGCCGAGCTGCGCCGATCTGGACGACGACGGTGACGGCGTCAACAACTGCGACGACAAGTGCCCGAACTCCCAGCCTGGCCAGACCATCGGTCCGGACGGCTGCCCGGTGCCGGTGTCGATCGACCTGAAGGGCGTCAACTTCGACTTCAACAAGGCGAACCTGCGTCCGGACGCCGTGGCGATCCTGGGCGAGGCCACCGAGATCCTGAAGCGTTACCCCGACCTGCGCGTCGAGGTTGCCGGTCACACCGACTCGAAGGGTACCGAAGCCTACAACCAGAAGCTGTCCGAGCGCCGCGCCCGCGTCGTGTACGACTACCTGACCAAGAACGGCGTGGACGCTTCGCGTCTGGTCGGTCCGATCGGCTACGGCGAGAGCCGTCCGATTGCCCCGAACACCAACCCGGATGGTTCGGACAATCCGGAAGGCCGTGCGAAGAACCGTCGTACCGAGCTGAACGTCCAGAACTAATCGGACGCTTCCAGTCTCAAGCAAAGCCCGGCCTCGTGCCGGGCTTTGTCTTTGTGGGGTGGGGCATGCGTTGCGCTGTCCTCGCTTTGTCGCCGTAGGAGCGGCTTCAGCCGCGACGGACGTTCCCAGAAATGCCCATCGCGGCTAAACCGCTCCTACGCGGAGACCGGGCGCCGACCTGTGCCTGCGAAGCGTTCAAGCTGAACTTTTTCAGCAATCCCAATTATTTAGCGCATGTAGTGCCGGTAACAGTTGAAAGCACGCCGGGGCCTGCCTACACTCGCTCGTCGACTCGCCTGAATGGAAAAAAACCGATGCTGCGTATCGTGACGGCCAGCCTGCTCGCGCTTGCCCTGATTCCTGCGGCCCACGCCGCACCGGATTGCTCCGGCGATCTGCTGCCCAAGCCGCTGGCGCTGCCGGCGACGGTCGCCGCACCGGTCGCTTCGGAACTGTTCAGCCGCAACGTGCAGCTGGGCATGCCCAGCGGCGTGCTGACCCAGTCCTACAGCAGCGACCAGTCGCTGGACCGCGTGCTGCTGCGGTTGCGCGCCGAAGGTTGCCAGAGCCTGGCCAACGCCACCCCTGGCGCGGTGAAGCCGAACGATCCGGCCGCCTACAAGCCGGCTACCGCGTTCGACAACACCCCCTGGCGGTTCGACATGAGCCAGAACGGCAAGCGCATGACCGCCGAGGAGTTCGACGCCTGGATGAAGGCGCGTGGCGTGCGCGTGGTCAAGGCGCGTCCGGCGCCGGCACCGGCTGCCGCCGAGGCGCCGGCACCGGC